>DATCXY010000436.1:0-7229 GCA_036570585.1 Solimonas sp.
GGGCCGTATCGCCGGGCCGCGTTACGCACCGGCAATGATGGCGACGGTCGATCGCTGATCGTTGGCGCCGCAACCGTCTTGGGTTCCTGAAAGGGCCGCGCGATCACTCGCGCGGCCCTTTCACTTCAGGTGTTACCCGTCAATCAGTCCTTCGGCTTTTCCTTCGCTGCCAGCTGCGCCTGCAGATCGTGCGCGCGCTGGATCAGGTACTGATGGATCGCATCGGCATCTGCCGGCTTGAGCACGTCCATCATTGCCGGCATGCCCTTGCTCGCGTAGGCGCCGGCAAGAATGCCATTGAAGATCTTGTGCTTTTCCGGCGTCAGATAGCGCAGGTCGGGAATCACCCCGCCGCTCATCGCGTTCGGGCCGTGGCACATGCCGCAATAACCGTTGTACAGATCGCGCCCCTTGTTGACGGTCGCGGCGTCCGCCGTGACCGGCGGCGGTGGCGGCAGCACGTCCGGGCTCGGATCGGGCGCCGGCAATTTCGCGTTGCCGCCGATCTTGTAAGTGAGCACGCGCGCTTCCGGCTTGACCTTGGCGACGGTCGAAATGCCGCCGAGCGCGAGCGGAAACGCGCCGCCCCAACCGGCCTCGACCGTCACGTATTGCTGGCCGTCGATCGTGTAGCTGATCGGTCCGGCCATCACGCCGGTATTGGCCGGGGTCTGCCACAGCTTCTTGCCGGTGTCGGCCGCGTACGCGACGAAGCGACCGTCTGCCGTGCCCTGAAACACGAGTCCACCAGCGGTTGCCAGTGTGCCGCCGTTCCAGACCGTCACATAGTCCTGCGTCCACACCGGCTTTTGCTTGACCGGATCCCAGGCGATCAGCTGACCCTTGTAGAGATCGGCGACGCCCTGCAGTTCCTTCTGCGTTTCCGGCAGCGCGATCGGTTGCGAACCGAGGTGCCAGCGACCCTTGCCCATGTACTTCTGCGTGTTGTCGGGCGCGTACAGCGCCGGTGCCTGCTGCGCCGGAATGTAGACGAGGCCGGTCTGCGGGCTGTATGACATCGGCTGCCAGTTGTGCGCGCCGATCGGCCCCGGAAAGATCAGCTTCGGCCCGCTGGTCCAGTCGCCTTCGGGCGTCTCGACCGGCCGGCCGGTCTTCATGTCGACACCGCTCGCCCAGGTCACGTTGACGAAGTTCTTCGCCGAAATCAGTTCGCCGTTGCTGCGATCGATGACGTAGAAGAAACCGTTCTTCGGTGCCTGCATGATCACCTTGCGCGCTTTGCCGTCGATATTCAGGTCGGCGAGGATCAGGCTCTGCGTCGCGGTGAAGTCCCAGCTCTCGCCGGGCGTGGTCTGGTAGTGCCAGACGTAGTCGCCGGTCTCGGGTTTCAGCGCCACGATCGACGACAGGAACAGGTTGTCGCCCTTGCCGTCGCTGCGCACCTTGCGGTTCCAGGTCGAACCGTTGCCGGTGCCGATGTAGAGCAGGTCGAGCGCGGGATCGTAGGCCATCGAATCCCAGACCGTGCCACCGCCGCCCAGCTTCCAGTATTGATCGCCGAACCAGGTTTTCTGCGCCATCGCCATGGTCGCGTTTTCCGGCGGCTGCGACGGATCACCCGGTACCGTGAAAAAGCGCCAGTCGAGCTTGCCGGTTTCGGCGCCGTAGGCGCTGACGTAGCCGCGCACGCCGAGTTCGGCGCCGCCGTTGCCGATGATGACGCGGCCCTTGATGATGCGCGGCGCGCCGGTGACGGTGTAGCTGCGCGTGTGATCGATGACGGTGTCGGTGCTCCAGACCGGTTTCCCGGTCTTGGCATCGAGCGCGATCAGGCGGCCATCGTACGCACCAACGTAGACCTTGCCGTTCCAGGCCGCGACGCCACGATTGGCGACGTCGCAGCAGCCCTGACGATCGGTGTCGCGCGCAACCTTCGGATCGAACTTCCACAACTCATGGCCGTCGCGCGGATCGAGCGCGCTGACGATCGAATAGGCGCCAGTGACGTACATCACCCCGTCGACGACGATCGGCGTGCCTTCGGTCGCGCGATCGACATCGAGCTTGTAGCTCCACGCCAGGCCAAGCTGATCGGCGTTCTTCTGGTTGATCTTCTGCAGCGGCGAGTAGCGCTGCTCCCCGTAAGTGCGGCCGGTACTCATCCAGTTGCCGGGCTCTTGATCGGCCGCGAGCAGGCGCGTTGCATTGACCGCGGCATGCTGTGCATCGACGTGAACCGCAGGCTTGCCCGCGGCGAAGCTGCCGGCACTGACCATCAGCAAGGCACAGGACAGCATCGGCCACGGCCGTATCGGCATCTTCCGCATCATGGTTCTCCCTCCGGCGTGTTCTATCGGTTCGCAACGCTCTACGGCGCAGCCCACCCCGAGTCTACGCCCTGGTTCGCGGGGAGCCCCGCCCATTCGGGTAGGGCGCGATCGACCGCCGGCATGGCTCGCTCGGGCAACCCAATTCACCATGATGCCCGGCCTGTTCCGACCAGACACCCACGCTTGGCGTGGTGATGTGCGAGCAACATGCAAGCCGGCGATCGATCGACCGGGGCCGAACCTCAAGCCACGCGCAGCCGCAGCGGTGCACTCAACGCAAGGGCTTCGCGGCACCTGCCAGCACGTAATGGTCGATATAGCCGGCACGGTCGTAATAGAGATTCAGCGAACGCTGCAGCTGTTCGCGTGTGACTTTCTTGTCGAGTAAAGCCTCGTGCGCAAAATTCACCAGGTGCATGAAGTGATTGCGCCACGAGAATTCGGTTGCGTCATCGAGGACTTCCAGCGTGAAGCCGGCCCGCTCATAGAGCGCACGATAGGCGGCAAGATCGGGCACGTAGTTGTCGCTGATCCGTCGCTGATGCGTGCCTTCGGCGGTCTGCGAAATCAGGATGTCGCTGAGCACCAGATGCCCGCCGGGCTTGAGCACGCGCAAGGCCTCCGCGAGAAACTTCTCGCGGGTGTTGAAGTGAAACGCCGCTTCGACGCAGACCACCGCATCGAATGACGCGTCGGCGAATTCGAGCGCGGTGGCATCCATCAGGCGGAACGTCGCGCCGGGTACGTTCTGGCGCCCGCGTGCGAGCTGTTTTTCGGAAATGTTGATCGCGGTGATCTTGTCCGGCGCGAAATGCCGCGACAGATAGCGCGTGGTCTCGCCTTTCCCGCAGGCCACATCCAGCACGCTGCCGTGGGGCGAAGGGATGAAGCTCAGCAGGCGCGCCATCAGCGCATCACATGCGGTCCTGGCGTCCTGGCTGGCCTCGGTGCGATAGCCAAAGTTGGTGTAGTCACTACCGCCGTAGTAGGAAACCAGTTGTGGACTGAACATCGACGCGTCATAAAACTCGTTGATGTTGGCATTCAGTGCAGCCGCTCCCTTCGCCATCGTCATCCTCCCCCGAAGATATGAATTTGCGTGCGGCACTTTCGGTCGCACTTCTCTCGGACCTTACTGCATCGCCACAATCTCCGGACTAGCAAATTTGGCTCCGCAGCCGTGTCATTTTAATACCGTGATGCCAGTCCGCGGACCGCCCTGCACTGGCACGCGGGCGAGTCTGTTCCCGACCCGCCCACCCCGAGTTCATAATGCATTAAGGCTTTCACTCCCATGCTCGCTGCTCAAATACCGGCACCCCGCTGCAAACTAGGGAGAACAATCTCATGCGTACCCGACATCTGATCGCGGCGGTCGCCGCCTTGCTGCTGGCTGCCTGCGGCGGCGGTGGCGGCTCGCACGACAAGGGCACCGTACAGGTTTCGCTGACGGACGCCCCGGCATGCGGCTACGACCATGTCTTCGTGACGGTTTCAAAAGTCAGCATCAACAGCAGCACCGACGGCAGCGGTAACTGGGTCGATACCGATCTGGCGGCGCCCCAGAAGATCGATTTGCTCGATCTGACCAATGGTGCGCTGGAATCGCTCGGTCAGGCGGCGCTGTCGGCCGGCACTTATCAGCAGGTGCGGCTGATCCTTGCGCCCAACGTCGACGGCGCTGCAACGCTCAACAATTCCGTTGTCCCCAGCGGCCAGACCACTGAGGTCGCGCTGAAAACCCCGAGCGCCGTACAGACCGGCATCAAGGTCAACACGCGCGCGCCGTTCACCGTCGAACCCGGCACACTGGTCGATCTGGTGCTGGACTTCAATGCCTGCAAATCGGTGGTCACCACGGGCAAGGGCAACGGCAACCCTCATGCGAGCGGCTACTTGCTCAAGCCTGTGGTCACCGCCGCCGTGCAGGTTGTCAGCGGATCGATCGATGGCTACGTCGCCAGCGCGGACGGCGAAACGCTCAGCGCCGCAGTCGGCACACAGGTTTATGCCGAACAGGATGGCATCGTCGTGCGCGGCACGATCACCGACAGCGACGGACATTTCATACTGTCACCACTGGAGCAGAGTTCGGCAGTCGGCAACTACGACGTCGTGATCGCCGGCGCGACCACGGCCACCAATATCGTGTCCGACGTCCCGGTCAGTGCGCAGACGACGACCTCCTTGTCGACGGCAGACGTGCCGTTCGTGTTGACGCCGCTGCTCGGCGGCGTCGGCACCATCAACGGCAGCACGACGGCCGCCGCCGCGGTTGCGCTCGATGCGCTGCAACTCATCAACGGCTTGCCCTACGAAGTGGCAACGACAAACGCCGACAGCAGCACCGGTGACTACAGCCTCGTGCTGCCGGTCGACGCTCCGTTGTTTGCGCCGTATTCATCGACGCTGCCGATCATCACGACCGCAGTACCGGCGGCGGCCGGCCAGTACACGATTCGTGCAACGTCTGCGGCCGGCAACACCGCCGAGCAGACCGCAACGGTCACGACCGATGGCAGCACCACCGTCGACTTTGGCAGCCTGCAGTAGCGGCGATCGCAAGCTGACATCTTGCATAGCAAAGGCCCGACACGAAGTCGGGCCTTTTGCTTGGCCCATCAACGAAAGGTAAGCCCGGCCGCTACAACCGGGACACGCCCATCGCGCGGCGCCTCGATCGACGCATGGGCCCGGCCGGGAAGCGCCATGCCAAGCGCGTTGCAGATGTCGACCATCAACTGTTCCGTCGTCCCGGCCTCGGCTGCTGCGCCATTTTTCAACGCCGTGCGCAGTCCGCGGACGGCGTCAGGGCGGATGCTACGGCGACGGCGGTTGCGGCGGTTGCGGCACCTGCGGCAGTGCATAGGCGATCACCGAATCGCCCGCCGGGGTTTCCATGAAGTGATGGCCACCGGCGACGATCACCAGATACTCGCGGCCATCGATCGCATAGACCATCGGATTGGCCTGGCCACCGGCGGGCAGCGCCGCCTGCCACAGCGTCTTGCCGGTTTCGATGTCGATCGCCCGAATCAGATCATCGGTCGCCGCGGCAATGAAAATCAGCCCGCCAGCGGTGACCACCGCGCCACCATTGTTGGGCGTGCCAATCTCGACCGGCAGGCCGGAGCGGATGCCGAACGGCCCATTGGCACGCGCGCTACCGAACGGCCGATCCCACAGTGTCTCGCCGCTCGCCAGATCAATTGCGCGAATGCCACCATACGGCGGCTGTTTGCACAGCAGTCTGGTGAACGCCAGACGCCAGCCGGCATTGACGTTGACGGCGTACGGTGTGCCAGCCTGCGGATCGCCGCCGCCTTCGGCACCGCCGGAATCGACGTTGCCTTCATCGCGCGGAATCCAACCGAGCTTGTCGGCCTTCTCGCGTGGCACCAGCCGCACGTAATTCGGCATGTCGTTGTAATTGGCGATGATCACGCCGCGTTGCGGATCGATCGCGATGCTGCCCCAGTCCGAGCCGCCGTTGTAACTCGGATATTCGATCGAATGTCGCGCCGCTTCCGGCGGCGTATAGATGCCCTGATAGCTCGCACGACGGAACTGGATGCGGCATGCGAGCTGATCGAGCGGCGTCAGTCCCCACATGTCGCGTTCCGTCAGATCGGGCTTGCGCAAGGTCGCGTAAGTGGAGAACGGCTGCGTCCTGGCGCGCTGTTCGGGTTCGACGCCACCGCCCGGCACGGGTCGTTCCTCGACCGGGAATAGCGGCTCGCCGGTCTGGCGATCGAGCACATAGATATCACCCTGTTTCGACGCCAGCACCACCGCCGGCACATTGCCGCGCGCGGTTGGAAAGTCGATCAAGGTCGGCTGCGAGCCAAGATCGTAATCCCAGACGTCCTTGTGCGTGGTCTGGAAATTCCAGACCGGTTTGCCGGCCATGACATCAAGCGCGACCAGCGAGGTCGCATACTGGTTCTCCGCGGCAGTGCGCGAACTGCTCCAGTAGTCGGCGGTGGCGTTGCCCATCGGCAGATAGACGTAACCGAGTTGTTCGTCGCCGGCGGCGATCGTCCACATGTTCGGCGTGCCGCGCGTCCAGGTCTGGCCTTCCGGCGGCGCGCCGTTCCAGTCCGGATGTGTCATGTCCCAGGCCCAGCGCAGCTTGCCGGTCACGGCGTCGAAGCCCTGAATCACGCCGGACGGCTCGTAGCGCTTCTGGCCATCGAGCACCTGATGGCCGGTGACGATCACGCCGCGCACGATGGTCGGCGGCGAGTTGATCGACACATAGCCCGGCGGCGTCTCGCCCATGCCGACCGTGATGTCGACCTGCCCGTTGTTGCCGAAGTCCGCGCACGGCAATCCGGTCTTGGCATCGACCGCGATCAGCCGGGCATCGAGCGTGCCTTCGATAATGCGTGTCGCACACGCGCCGGTGAACGGCGAGGCCACATCCGGCGCAAGCGCCGTACCTTGATAGTCGGTCTGCAGCGTCTCGTCAGCGGTCCGGGTTTCCTCGCTGGTTGCGATCGCACCGTCGTTCTGCGGTGGCATCACGTAATACGACACACCGCGGCAGGCCGCCGTGTACGGAATCGCACTGTCGGCCACCTTCGGGTCGTAACGCCAGCGCTGCTTGCCGGTACGCGCGTCGAGACTGATGAGGATATTGTGCGGCGTGCACAGATAGACGCTGTCGCCGATCTTCAGCGGCGTGGTTTCCGCACCCCAGCGCTTCTTCGGCAGATCGCCGGTGTGGTAGCGCCAGACTTCCTGCAGCTGCGCAACGTTGTTGCGCGAAATCTGCGCCAGCGGCGAAAAGCGCGTCGCCTTCTGGCTGCCGCCGTACGCGGCCCAGTCGTCGCCGGCGGCCTGGTCGGCGGGCTGCGAAACACCCGGCATCGATGGCAGCACCAGCGCCTGCGTCCGCGTTGCCTTCGGCACCGGATCGCCGCGCTGCATGCCGCG
>DATCXY010000437.1:0-9379 GCA_036570585.1 Solimonas sp.
AGCAACTCGATCGCGGTACCGATCGGCTGCTTGAGTTTTGGTGGGCACAATTCAGTGATGAATACGGCGATGCCGATGCTGATCGGAAAGCCGATCAACATGGCGATCAATGATGTGACGATCGTGACGTAGATCGGCGCCGCGGCGCCGAACGTCTCCGTCACCGGATTCCAGGATTGGGTATGGAGAAACGAAAGTCCGAAGGTCTTCAGCGCGGGCAGCGAGCCATCGATCAGCGACAGGATCACGCCGCTGAGCATGACCAGCACGGTGATGGCGGCGGTGCGCGTCAGGATTCGCAGCAGGCTCTCCAGCAGCCGGTGACGGCTCGAGATCGGCGAAAGCTGACCGGCAACGGCGGTGACGGCGGTATTCACAGCACTCCCTGAAGCGCGATCCTGAAACTCATTGTAAGAGGCCGTCGGTGAGTAAAGCAGTAAAAAAGAGGAGGGGCGAACCCGCCCCCTCCTGTTTCAACGGACTGCGATATGTTTAGTTCCAGATCGGCTTGCCGCCATCCTTGATGTTGTCGACCCAGGCCTTTTCGATGAGCTTGACGACGCTGTCCGGCATCGACACGTAGTGGAGATCGCGGGCCATCTGGTCGCCATTCTTGAACGCCCAGTCGAAGAACTTCAGCGCGATCAGCGAGTCAGCAGTTTTTGCCGGCTTGTTGTACATGATGATGAAGGTCGCTGCGGTCATCGGCCAGCTGTCGGCACCCGGCTGATTGGCGAGGATCAGGTAGAAGTTCTTGGTCTTCGCCCAGTCCGCGTTCGCGGCGGCGGCGGCGAAGGTCTCGCTGCTCGGTGCCACCGTCTTGCCGTCCTTGTTGATCATCTTGGTGTACGTCATCTTGTTCTGCAGCGCATAGGCGTATTCGACATAGCCGATCGAGCCTGTGGTCTGCGCAACGGTCGCGGCAACACCTTCATTCCCCTTGCCGCCGATGCCGACCGGCCATTCCACTGCCTTGTTGACGCCGATATTGACGCGCCAGTCGTTGCTGACTTCGGCCAGGTAATACGTGAAGTTGAAGGTCGTGCCTGAACCGTCCGAGCGATGCGCGACGAGGATCGCGGTTTTCGGCAGTTTGACGCCCGGGTTCAGCGCGGCGATCGCGGCGTCGTTCCACTTGGTGATCTTGCCGAGGAATATCCTGGCGATGGTTTCGCCGTCGAGCCTCACCTCGCCCGGCTTGATGCCCGGCACGTTGATGACCGGCACGACGCCACCCATCACCATCGGCCACTGGATGGCGCCCATGTCCGCGAGTTCGTCCGGCTCCAGTGGTGCGTCCGAGGCGCCGAAAGTCACGGTCTTGGCCTTGATCTGCTTGATGCCGCCGCCCGAACCGATCGACTGATAATTCATGCCGACGTTCGTTTCCTTCTTATAGGCGTCAGCCCACTTGGCGTAGATCGGATACGGGAACGTGGCGCCAGCGCCGGAAATGTCGGCGGCCATGGCGTGAGGGGCGAGAAGTGCACCGGCCGTGGCCAGCGCGATGCGCGCGAGGGTTTTTCGAATAACGGTCACTGGAAGCTCCCTTGATGGACAGGATCGTCTCTTGATGAGCGGCGCAAGAGTAGTCACCTTATCTTGCAGTTTCGTTGCAGTCGCCGAGATCGTCGGAAAATTCCGCATGGCGCGATGAAATCAGAGGAAATATTTCTCGGTTCCAATGGCCGGCAGCGCGACTGTCATGATGGCTTCACAATCGATGCGCAAAGTGGCGTTTTCGCGCGCCCGCAGTGGCATTCGCCGTGTTGTGAAAGCAGCGGGTGAATGCCTATAGTCGCGGACGATTTTGCGGCCTACTCATTACTTACGGATCACGCACCGCCATGGACAAGCCGACTTTCCGTCAGCACATCTCGAGTCAGTTCAATGCCGAACTTGAGGATGTGCGTCAGCGTGTGATGGCGATGGGCGGTCTCGTCGAACAGCAGATCATCGATGCGACCACGGCGCTGATGAACCTGGACGCCGAATTGGCCGATCAGGTTCGTGCCAATGACGACAAGATCAATCAGCTGGAACGGGCGATCGACGAGGAGTGCTCGCGCATCCTCGCGCGCCGCCAGCCGACCGCCAGCGATCTGCGTCTGGTCTACGCGATCATCAAGACCATCACCGATCTGGAACGCATCGGCGATGAGGCTCGCAAGATCGGCCGCATGGCAAAGGAACTCGCCTCACAGGAGCGCATTCAGGAAAACATGCGCGAAGTGCAGCATCTGTCGCGACAGGTGTCGCAGATGGTGCACGATGCGCTCGACGCGTTCGCGCGCATGGATGTGGCGGCGGCGATGAAGGTCGCCCGCCAGGATCAGGAGGTCGATCGCGAATACGAGGCCCTGCTGCGCCAATGCATCACATTCATGATGGAAGATCCGCGCACGATCCGGCGCGTGCTGGACATCATCTGGTGCGTGCGCTCGCTCGAACGTATCGGTGACCACGCCACCAATATCGTCGAATACGTCGTCTATTTCGTCGAGGGCAAGGACATCCGTCATCTGTCGCTCGAAGCGGCCGAGCGGGAAATCAGGCAGCGCTGAGCTGGCGTGGCTCGAAGTGATGCCGACGTCGCCGGCAATGTGGCGATCCGCGGTCTGATTCCGGAGTTCTCATGTCTCGTTTGATCCGCCTTGTGTGCAGCGCGGCTGTTTTGGGTCTGGCCGCCTGTGCGAGCCCTGATGTGCGCTTGTATGACGGTGCGGTGCGGCCGGCCGCTCAGATCGCGGTTGTGACGATGCCGGAGCAGCTGGAGGTCGCGAGCATCAACGGTGTCGAGGTTGCCGCGGCGCAAGGTATGTGGAACAAGGGTGACAAGCGGCTTGAGCTGCTGCCCGGGCGGTACCAGATGCTGGTGTTTTATCGCGAGTCGTGGGACAGCGGCAGTGATCAGGACGTCCTGCGCTCGGACCCGGCGCTGTTCACGATCGATGCGCAGGCCGCGCATCAGTACCGGATCGATTACGAACGTCCGTCGCGCTACGACGATGCGCGCAAACTCAGCCGCGATTTCAAAGCGTGGTGGGTGGATCAGGCCAGCGGCGTGAAGACGGCGTCGACCGACAGTGGCCTGAAGTTCGATGACGGATTGCGCGCGCTGATGACGGGCAATCACGAGCTGGTGCCGGACAGCGGCGGCAAGGATGCGGACGTTCAGCGAGTGCTGCCATTATCGGCACCGACCGCGGGTTCCGCTCCCGCTTCCGCTGCGCCGGCCACGATGCCGGCGGCGCCGTCGGCCACAGCGTCGGCGGCATCGCAGCTTGCGCACGTGGAAGACACGTCGCCGCCGCGTGACTGGGTGGCGTTGATGAAAGCTTGGTGGCAGCAGGCGAGCATTGAGGAGCGGCGCGAATTCCTGCGGTGGGTCGGTGAGCAGCCCTGAGTCCGCCGTGGTGCCTGCGTTTTTCAAAGCCCCGGCCTTCCGGGGCTTTGTCACATAACCGTGATGTAACTGAAAAATTCCGGTCATGCCGCGTGCCGATACTGCGCGCCGACCGCAAAGCCTGTTGGCGCGAAGCACCTGGCGGGTCGGTGGCCGCGGGAAGGCGGCTTGTGTTCTGCGATGCTTTGCACCGCACCCAAACTTTAGATCGTCAAGGAGTGTTTGCTTGAACAAGAATCTGATTGCGATTGCCTTGGGGGCCGCTTTCGCCATCCCCAATTCTGCGTTTGCCGATACCAAGGTCTACGGCAAGTTCAACATCGGCTTTGAAAACCAGAAAGATGAAATCCAGCTGGACAAGAAATACGCGGAACGCACTTGGGTATTCAAGGATCAGAACAACTCTTCGCGCCTCGGTTTCAAGGGCGATCAGGACGTCGGCGTTGCGGATCTGAAGGTCATCTACCAGCTCGAATACGGTATCGACCCGGACGGCAGCGAAGGCGCGCCGTTCTCGGAACGCAATATCTTTGTCGGCCTGAAAGGTGGCTTCGGTGCGGTCCAGTTCGGCAAATACGATACGCCGGTGAAGAATGCGGGTGCGAAGACTGACCTCTTCAACGACCAGTCGATCGGTGACATCGGCAGTCTGCTGGTCGGTGAAACGCGCCAGAACAACATGTTCCAGTACGCCTCGCCGAAAATGTTCGATGCGTTGCAACTCACCGTCGCGATCGTTCCGGGTGAAGGCCGGACGGCGGTCGATGACGCGACGGACACCGAAAAGGGCGTTGCCGATACCTGGTACGCGTCGGCGGTCTACGAAAGCAAGCTTTTCTACGGCTCCGTGTCGTACGCTGGCCATGAAGCGGGTGGCCTGAAGTTTGACGGCCCGACCGCCGCAGTCGACATCATCCGCGGTGCCGTCAGCGTGGAGCCGGTCACCGATCTGGAAATCGGCGCGCTGATCCAGCAGGCCAAGGGTGTCGATCAGGACAACGCGACGACAGGCACGCCGCCGGTTCCGTCGGGCGCCGTCAATGGCGGCGACTACAAGGAAACCACTTGGCTGGTGTCCACCGGTTATACGATCTCGGCGCTCAAGCTGAAGGCGCAGTACGGCCAGACCAAGGGTGACAAAACCGACATCAAGCGCAACGAACTGGCGCTCGGTTTTGACTACAAGCTTAGCAAGTCGCTGGTAACGCAGGCCTACTACGTCGGCTACAAAGACAAGGATCGTACGGTTGGCGGTATCGCGGATCCGAAGACCAGCGTCTATGGCGTGGCGATGGTTTACAGCTTCTGACCATCTGCAATTGATGTAGAAAAAGCCCGGCTTCATGCCGGGCTTTTTCGTGATGAATGGACACGGATGTCTTTGCCGAAAATCCGGGGACGATGACTTTCCGGGTAGGTGATCATCGGCAAATCCACTAAACTTGCGAGCTTATGGCCGTCAATATCCGTTCCATCAAGATCGCCGTGATCTCCGTGCTGGTGCTGGCCATCAGCATCGGCGGTGTGATCTTCGCCGGTTATCTCGTCAAGCTTGATCGTGAAATCCGCGACCGTTTCGCCGGTGCCCGCTGGGCCTTGCCTGCGCAGGTCTACGCAGCGCCGCAGGAGCTCTATGCCGGGCTGCCGCTGAATTCGGGCGATCTGGTTCACGAACTGCAGCGTCTTGGTTATCGCGATGATGCACGGCTGGAGATGACCGGCACCTACAGCGCCGGCGCGCAGCGCGTCGATGTCTACGCGCGCGGTTTCGATTTCTGGGATGGCGTGCAGGCACCTGAACGGCTCAGCGTCAGTTTCAGTGGCGATGTGATCACCGACATCACCGATACCGACAAGAACCAGCCACGTGATCTGGTACGGCTCGATCCGATGTTGATCGGCAGCATCTATCCGAAGCAGGGCGAGGACCGCGTGCTGGTCAAGCTCAGCGACGTGCCGCCGCTGCTGCCGAAGGGACTGGTCGCGGTCGAGGACCACGGCTTCTATTCGCATTCCGGCATCAGCATCAAGGCGATCTTTCGTGCCGGCGTCGCCAATCTGCGCGCAGGCCACGTCGTGCAGGGCGGCAGCACGCTGACGCAGCAGCTGATCAAGAATTTCTTCCTGACCAGCAAGCAGACCTGGGACCGCAAGTTCAATGAAGCGTCGATGGCGATGCTGCTGGAAAGCCACTACAGCAAGGACGAGATTCTTGAGGCATACCTGAACGAGGTGCATCTCGGCCAGGACGGCAACCGCGCGGTGCATGGCTTCGGGCTCGGCTCGCATTTCTATTTCAACAAGCCGTTGAACGAGCTGCGGCCGCAGGAGATCGCGCTGCTGGTCGGCATGGTCAAGGGGCCGTCGTACTACAACCCGCGGCGCAATCCGAAGCGCGCGACCACGCGGCGCAATCTGGTGCTCGGAATTTTCCGCGACGAAGGTCTGATCACGGACGCCGAATATCAGGCCGACATCCAGTTGCCGCTCGGTGTGGTCGGCGGTCGTGGTGGTGGCGTCGAGCGCTATCCGGCGTTCGTCGATCTGGTCAAGCGCCAGCTCGAAAACGACTACAAGGACGAAGATCTCACCAACGAAGGCCTGCGCATCTTCACGACGCTCGATCCGCGCGTGCAGGAAACGCTGGAGACGCATGTCATGGATCAGCTGCCGCTGATCGAGAAGTCGCGCAAGATGAAGGCCGGCGCGCTGGAGGCCGCAGGAGCGGTGACCAGCGCCGATCGCGGCGACGTGCTGGCGCTGGTTGGCGGCCGCGACGTGCGCTTTCCGGGCTTCAACCGCGCGCTCGACTCACGGCGTTCGATCGGCTCGCTGGCCAAGCCGTTCGTCTATCTGACCGCGCTCGAACATCCCGAGCAGTACAACCTTGAATCGATGATCGACGATCAGCCGATCGAGCTGAAGTTGCCGGGCGCGCCGGTGTGGACGCCAAAGAACTACGATCGCCAGCTGCACGGGCCGCAGCACCTGTACATGGCGCTGGCGCATTCGATGAACCTGCCGACCGTGCGTCTGGGCCTTTCGCTTGGACCGGCAGCGGTGCTCAAGACCATGCGGGAGGCGGGGTACGCGGGCGACGCCAAGGCACTGCCGTCGATTTTCCTCGGTGCGGTCGACGCATCGCCACTGCAGATGGCAGAAATGTACGGCACGCTCGCCTCGGGCGGCTTCCACGCCGAGCCGTCGGCAATTCGCGAGGTGCAAACCAAGGAAGGCAAGCCGCTGCAGCGCTATCCGCTGCAGATCAAACAGGTGTTCTCGGATGGTCCGGTCTACCTGCTGACGTGGGCGATGGAAAAGGTCATGACGATCGGCACCGGCAGCTCGGCCTACTCAGTGCTGTCGCCGAATACCGTACTGGCCGGCAAGTCCGGCACCACCGACGATTATCGCGACAGCTGGTTCGCCGGCTTCGGCGCCGATCGCGTGACCGTGATCTGGGTCGGTCGCGACGACAACCGCTCGACCGGCCTGTCCGGTTCATCCGGCGCATTGCGGATCTGGATGCGCGTGATGAAGGACCTGCACGTGCGCAGTCTCGACAACATCCCGCCGGCCTCGGTCGAGGAAATCTCGATCGATCCCGCCAGTGGCCTGCGCGCCGACGAGCAGTGCATCGACGCGATCAGCGTGCCGTATCTCCGTAATTCAGGTCCGCAGGAATGGGCGCCGTGCGCTGCGCAGGCCGATCAATCCGGGCCGATGCAGTGGCTCAAGGATATCTTCGGCAACTGAGTTCGTTGCAGCGCGTGCCGTTACAATGGTGGCCTTCATGGTCCCCCGGTATGTTGACGTGCGCTCGAAGCTGATTGTGGTCACCGTCGCCCTGCTGCTGGCGGCCTGTCAGACGACCTCCGGTACCCACCAGGTCTATCCGGGTACGACCGGCCCCGAAGGCGAGCCCTTGTCCACGCCGCCGAAGCCCGACGCCGCGCCGCTGCAGGTGCCGGAAGTCTTGCCGCAGGCGCAGGTACCGATCCCGGACTATCCGAAAACCGCCGGTCAGATCAGTGGTGCCGCGGTGACCTCGTTGATGAAGCGAGCCAGCGATTATCGCAAGGCCGGTCAGCCCGACCAGGCCGCCGGTACGCTGGAGCGTGCGCTGCGGATCGAGCCGCGCAACTACTTCGTCTGGTCAGCGCTGGCGCAGGCGTATCTGGCGCAGAAAAATTACGCGCAGGCCGAATCGATGGCGCAAAAGTCCAATGCGCTCGCGCGTGGCAACGTCTACGTCGCGCTCGAAAACTGGAAGACGATTTCGGCTGCCGCCAGTGCCCAGGGCGACGCGGCGGGTGCGGCCGCGGCTGACGCGCAGATCGCAGCGATCCAGGCTCGGCTGGCCGCCGCGGCACCGACCGCACCCTGATCGCGCAGTGACGCCGGACGAAACTGCGGAACTGCTCGGCGTCGCGGGTCCTTTTGCCGATCTCAGCGGCTTCGCGCCGCGCGTGCCGCAGCAACGCATGGCCGCTGCCGTCGCACAGGCTTACGAGAACAACGGCAGCCTGATCGTCGAAGCCGGCACCGGCACCGGCAAGACCTATGCGTACCTCGTGCCGGCGCTGATGTCCGGCAAGCGCACGCTGGTGTCGACCGGTACGCGCACGCTGCAGGACCAGCTGTTTCACCGCGATCTGCCGCGTGTGCGTGATGCGCTGCGCGCACCGTCACGCGTCGCACTGCTGAAAGGGCGCGCCAACTATTTGTGTCTGTACCGAATGAAGCGCGCGCGTGGACTGCCGGCGCTGCGCTGGGCCTGGGACCGGCTGCGCGCGATCGAGGACTGGGCGCGCCGTACACAGTCCAGTGAGATCTCCGAGCTCGGTGGCGGCTACAGCGAAGGTCGCGACGATGACGGCATCGCGCGCCAGATCACCTCGACCGCCGACAACTGCCTTGGCAGTCGCTGTGAAGACTTCGAGAAGTGCTTCGTCGCACAGGCGCGGCGCAATGCGCAGGCGGCCGATCTGGTGGTCGTCAATCACCATCTGCTGCTCGCGGACTTCGTGCTCAAGGACCAGGGTTTCGGCCAGATTCTGTCCGGCAGCGATGCGATCATCATCGATGAAGCGCATCAGTTGCCGGAGCTGGCCGCCGAGTTTTTCGGCCGCCGCGTGTCGACGCGGCAGCTGCAGGAACTCGCGCGTGACGTGCAAGGCGAGGCCCAGGTGCACGGCGATCTCGCAGCCGTCGCCGAGGCGGCGCAGGTCTTTTCCGGCGATGTCGCGCGGCTCGAACAATTGTTTTCGGGACAGCCGCAGCGCCAGCCGCTGGCCGGCTTTCTCGCCGATCGCGAGCGCCGCGCCGCCGCCGAACAGGTCGGTGAATCACTGATATCGCTGCGTCACCTGCTGTCGCCGCTCGAGGAGCGCAACGCCGAGTTCTCGTCGGCACTCGAACGCGCGGTCGGCCTCGCGGAACGCTGGCAGCACGTACTGGAAGTGCAGGACGACGACGGCAAGGAAGTGCGCTGGGTCGAATCGCTGATACGCGGCGGCAGCCTCAACGCAACGCCGATCGAAGTTGCCGACGATTTCCAGCGCATGCGCGAAACCTATCCGGGGACCTGGCTGTTCACCTCGGCGACGCTCGCGGTCGGCGAGGACTTCGGTCATTTCCATCGCGCGCTTGGCCTCGCCGATGCGCAGACACTGCGGCTCGACAGTCCGTTCGATTACACGCAGCAGGCACGTCTGTATCTGCCGCGCGGCCTGCCGGAGCCGAACGACCCCGGCTATTCGGCAGCGGTCGCCGCGGCCGCGCAACCGGTGATCGAAGCCGCCGGTGGCGGCGCGTTCATGCTGTGCACCAGCCATCGCGCACTGCGCCAGATCGCCGAACAATTGCGCGCCAAGCTCAAATTGCGCGTACTGGTGCAGGGTGAGGACAGTCGCTCGGCGCTGCTCGATGCGTTCGCCGACGATGGCAACGCGGTGCTGGTCGGCACCAGCA
>DATCXY010000438.1:0-2319 GCA_036570585.1 Solimonas sp.
GGCGCGGCAAGTTCAATCACAGCCGCGGCACGATGTTGCTCGATCGCACCGCCCGCACCGGCACAGTCGACGTCCACATCGATGTCGGCAGCGTCGACTTCGGGTTGGACGTGATGAACGAAAAGGCGACTTCAGCCGAATTCTTCGATGTCGCGAAGTTTCCGGATGCGCACTACGAGGGGCAACTGACCGACTTCGTGGACAGCAAGCCAACCCGGGTCAAGGGTGCGCTGACACTGCATGGGATCACCAAGCCACTGAGCTTGAGCATCGACTCATTCAAGTGCATCGCGCATCCGCTCTATCCGAAACGCGAGTTATGCGGGGCCGATGCGAACACGACGTTCCAGCGCGACGATTTCGGCCTGAGCGCCGGCAAGGACTATGGCTTCAACATGACCGTGACCTTGCGCATCCAGATGGAAGCGCTGCAGGACGCGGCCAAACCATAACGGGCGGCTCAGAGAAAGCAGGGTCCGGTTTCGCGGATCTCGACCGTCGCCCATTCGGCGGCGGGGCATTCGGCGGCGATCGCCAATGCCTCGTCATGGCTTTGGCAATCAAGCAGGAAGAAGCCGCCGATCATTTCCTTGGCTTCTGAAAACGGGCCGTCGACGACGGCCCGTTTTCCGTTGCGCGATTCGATACGCGTCGCCTGCGCGTCCGATTTCAAGGACTCCGCAGCAAGCAGCTTGCCACGCGCCTTCAGGCCTTCACCGAACGCGACCATCCGCGCATAGACCGCCTCACCCTGTTCGGCATTGCGAGCCTCGCGCTGGCCACGCGGTTCAACGATCAACAGGGCATAAGTCATGGCGCTCCTCGGTGGAGTCTCACATCGGACAAGCGACTTTGTCGCGGCAAGACGACGGATCGTCGCGAAGCGTGCGATGAAAATCAAGACCGACCGTCGCTGCCGGCACACAAATTTTTTTGTCGTGCATGTCGATCTTCCGCTTTCTCGTTCGTCGTTTCATTGAGAACCGGAATTCGACCTCGTCGCGCCGGACCGAACATCGCCAGGAGAATCTGCAATGAAATTCATGGTCATCGTCAAAGCCGATCAGGATTCGGAGGCCGGCATCATGCCGAGCCAGAAGGTCATCAGCGCGATGACGCGCTACAACGAGGCGCTGGTACAGGCTGGCGTCATGCTTGCCGGCGACGGCCTGCATCCGAGTTCAAAGGGCATGCGCATTCGCTTCGAAGGCAAAGCGCGCACAATCATAGATGGACCATTTGCCGAGACCAAGGAACTGATTGCCGGCTACTGGATCTGGCAGGTCCGCTCGAAGGAGGAAGCGATTGAATGGCTGAAGCGCGCGCCGTTCGACGGCGGCACCGAAATCGAGCTGCGCCGGGTGTTCGAGATGGACGACTTCGCCGAGCAGATGACGCCGGAACTGCGCGCGCAGGAACTGAGCCAGCGCGAACGTCTCGCCACGCAGAACGCCGCGCGCTGATCCAACCCGACAGGAGCAGACGATGTCCACCATCAGTACTTACCTTTTCTTCGACGGCAACTGCGCCGAGGCGATGCGCTTCTACGAACGCACGCTGGGCGGCAAGATCGAAATGATGATGACGCATGGCGAAGTGCCGGCAGCGGACCGCCATCCGTCCCAGGACGATAGCCGCATCGTCCACGCCCGACTGGCCGGTACCGACGGCATGGTATTGCTGGCCTCCGACAGCATGGCCGGCGAGCCATACGCCGGCATGCGCAATTTCTCGCTGTCGCTCAACTATCCGACGGTGACCAAGGCAAAGAAAATTTTCGACGCGCTCGCCGACGGTGGCGAGATCCGGATGCCGTTCGGCAAGACCTTCTGGTCGGCCGGCTTCGGCATGCTCGTCGATCGCTACGGCACACCATGGATGGTCAGCGGTGAGCAGGCATAAGCTACGCGGATGCAAATATTCAGGCACAGCGCTGCAGCCGTCGTCGCACCGCGGCCACCGCGGCTTGTCCGCGACTCATGAGCGCGGACATCCGGCGCACGATCGATGCGGTCTGGCGTATCGAATCCGCGAAGCTCATCGCCAGCCTGGCGCGGCTGGTGCGCGACGTCGGCATCGCCGAGGAACTGGCGCAGGACGCGCTGGTCGTCGCGCTCGAGCAATGGCCGGTCTCCGGCGTGCCCGACAATCCGGGCGCGTGGCTGATGACCGCCGCCAAGCGCCACGGCATCGACCTGCTGCGCCATCGAGCGATGCAGTTGCGCAAGGAAGAAGAACTGACGCGCGAGATCGAGGATCAGCTGCTCGCGGTACAAACCGGCGTCGAAGTCGATCTCGACGATCACATTGGCGACGATC
>DATCXY010000439.1:0-2552 GCA_036570585.1 Solimonas sp.
CCTGCCGCAGCAGGTTCGAGATCGATACTTCCGCGAAACCGCGTGCGTTGCCGAAGCGCTCGGCGCACGTGACGTGCCGCGCAGCGCGGCGGACGTCGACGCGTTCTTCGCGGCACAGCAGTCCCGATTGCATTTCTCGTCGCGCTCGCGCGAGGTGCTGCGCGTACTCGCCGGCATTGACCTTCAGCTGCCCGGCAACGCCGGTTTGCGGGAACTCTTTCTCGGCGCCGGCGCCGCGCTGTTGCCGGACTGGGCGAGCGATGCGATGCAACGCACGCGACTGCGCCGACAGCGCGACCGGCTCGCGGCGCGCGCGCTCAAAGCTGCGGCCCCGATGTTGCGTGCCGCGCTGTCGAACGGCATCGCCGCACGTTCGTGTCGACGCATGGGTGTATCGCCGGAAATTCTCGGCGACTTCGGCGACGCCTGATCCTGCCTCAGCCGCTGCCCTGCTCGGTCAGCGTGAAGCCGAAGGTATTGATGCCCGCCCGGCTTTCGGCGAACACCACGCCGCCGTGCATCTGCGCCACCGCGTTGACGATCGCCAGACCGAGGCCGTGGTTGGCAGCGGCACTGCCGCGCGACGGGTCGGCACGATAGAAGCGTTCGAAGAGACGGCCGAGATGCTCGTCCGGAATCGGCGCGCCGGGATTGGCGACGGCGATTCGCGTGCCCGCCGGCTGCGTCTCGATGGTCACTCTGATCTCGGCGCCGGATGACGAATGCTGGATCGCGTTCTGCAGCAGGTTGGTGATCGCGCGACGGAACAGCGCGGTTTCGATGCTGAGCTGCGCGTCGCCGCTGATGTGGACAGACAAGCCCGCCTCGTCGAGCACCACGTCCATGAAGTCGATCGCCTTGCCGACCTCGGCCGCGAGCGAGAGCGGCTGGCGCTGCTCGGCGCGCTCGCCCTGATCGGCGCGAGCGAGGAACAGCATGTCGTTGATGATGCCGCGCAGGCGGTCGAGTTCTTCGAGATTCGAGTGCAGCACTTCGGCGAAGTCATCGGCACTGCGCGGCTTGGCGAGCGCGACTTCGGTCTGGCCGATCAGATTGGTCAGCGGCGTGCGCAGTTCGTGGGCGACGTCGGCGTTGAAGGCCTGCAACTGCAGGTAAGCATGCTCGAGCCGATCAAGCGCGCCGTTGAACGAACGCGTCAGTTCTGACAGTTCGTGCGGCAATGGCGCGGGCCGCAAACGCTGCGACAGCTGGCGCGGACTCAATTGCTGCGCCTCGCGCGACAGTCGTGCCAGCGGCGCCAGCCCCAGCCGCGCAACCCAGTGTCCGAGCATCGCCGCCAACAGCACGCCCAGCGCCGACAGCACCGACAGTGCGATCGCGAACGTGCGCAGCGTGCGCTGATACGGCGACGGATCCGTGGCAACGATCATCCGCACCGTGGGCCGTTCTTCATCGGCAGGAATCGTGCGCGCGAGGCTGCGCAGCGGCGAGTGTCGCCGGCCCTCATCGCTGAACCCGTCGGCATCCGGCACCGACTTCAATGCGGCCAGCGTGTCAGGCTTGCCATACGTGAAATGCGGATCGTCGCTGACAACCCAGAACTGCGTATCGCTCTGTCCCGCGACCAGACCGTCGAAGCGTTCCCGAACGAAGTGCCACTTGTCCGGTGTCTTGCAGTGTTCGATCAGCTGCTCGCCGAACAACGCCTTGGTTTCCAGTTCGCTGCGCTGCTGGCGATCCAGCTCGCTGTACAGCACGCCCTGCAACGCGAGTCCGACCAGCGCGAAGATCAACAAGGCGACGCCGGCGAACATCGCCGACAGCCGCCACGCGATCGAGCGCGAATTCATTGCGCGTCGGAGTCCTCGTCGCGCACTTCAAGGACGTAGCCCATGCCGCGGATCGTGTGCAGCAGCTTGGTGCGGAACGGCGCATCGATCTTCGCGCGCAGGCGCTTGATCGCGACTTCGACGACGTTGGCATTGCTCTCGAAATTGATGTCCCAGACCTGTTCGGCGATCACGGTCTTGGAGATGATCTCGCCATGACGGCGCGCCAGCGTCGCCAGCAGCGCGAATTCCTTGGCGGTGAGATCGAGACGCTTGGTATCGCGCCACGCGCGACGACTGAGCAGATCGATCTGCAGATCGCCGACCGTGATCTGCACCGGGTCCTGGCCTCGGCCTCGCCGCGAGATTGCCTGCAGGCGTGCCAGCAGTTCGATGAACGAAAACGGCTTGACCAGATAGTCGTCGGCACCTTCACGCAAGCCCTTGACGCGATCATCGACGCGATCACGTGCGGTCAGCATGATCACCGGCGTCTGCTTGGCGGCACGGATCGCGCGCAGCACCGAGAAACCATCGGCGCCCGGCAACATGACGTCGAGAATGATCAGATCGTATTCGTGCTGCAGCGCGTAATGCTGGCCATCCGGCCCGGTATGCGCCACTTCGACGACATAACCCTGCTCGGTCAGGCCGCGCTGCAGGTAGTCGGCGGTCTTTATTTCATCTTCGATGATGAGAATCTTCACAGTGATGTCCGGTCCGTGGCTTCGGCGATATTGCGCCCACTTTCTCGCCGCACTG
>DATCXY010000440.1:0-2468 GCA_036570585.1 Solimonas sp.
GCGGGCCTTGCGCGAATGACAGCGACCAGCGGTTCGGATCGAACTGCCAGTCCGCGACGTCGATGTTCGCGGCATTCGCCGGCTCCGGCGTTGCGGCCGGTGTCGTCGGCTTCGCACGCTGGCGGCGCTGCAGGTTGCGCAGCACCATGCCGAGCTCGTCGAGATCGACCGGCTTGGACATGCAGTGATCGACGCCGATCGACAGGCCGAGAATGCGGCTCTCGCGGCGGTCGTCCGGCATCAGCATGACGATGCCGGCGCCGGTGCTGATGCGCAGCCGCGCCGCGACCGCGTAGCCATCGGATTCCGGCAGGTCGGCGGCGCAGACCACGATCGCGGCGGACGGATCTGCCAGCGCCTGATCGAGCTGGCGTGCGTCGCCGACCCCGCGCGCGGTCATGCCGATGTTCGACAGGTGTGCACAGATCTGCGTGCGCAGCCCGGCGTCTCCGTCCAGAACCAGAATCTGAAGCGTCACTGCATTCCCCTTCCCCGCGCATCCCAACGCATAGGCCCGGCGCGTGCACCTGCGTGCATTTCGTCCGGTCTTTGAATGGGAACGAGTGGCGCGACACAAATCCACAATGCGCCGGTCAAAGTGACAAGTCATCTAATGTCATCGCAGCTGCGTTCTGACGGCGAGCGTAAAAAAACGCACAAAACATTACGTGCACGTCAGCGGGCATCGTCTACATTCGTCCGCCATCTCGGGGTACATGGCAGCGGACTGGATCGCGCGGCCGGCCGGAGCGCCCCCGTTCGATGGCGAAAAGACGGTGGGCGATGTTGACGGAGGGGATCGTGCGCGTTCTGGTGTTCGATGGTGATGACGACTACCGCAGGACTTTGAGCGCGCATCTGATGTCGGCGGGCATGGAGGTCATGGCTTACGGTCATGGCGGCACGACGCTCGACGAGGCCCTGCACAGCGGACCCTGCGATGCCGCACTTTTCAATGTCCATCTGCCGGTCGAAAGCGGATTTTCGCTGGCGGCGCGGCTGCGGCTGGTCTCCGACGCCGGGCTGGTGCTGCTGACGGCCGCTGCCAGGCGCGAGGACCGCGTGCTGGCGCTGTCGCTCGGTGTCGATCACTACCTCGTCAAACCCGACGATCACCACGAACTGGAAATGGTGATCCGCAACCTCCATCGTCGCCTGCGCGGCGCCGCGCGCGATCTGGAGCCAGCCCGTCCGCGGCAGTGGATGTTCGATGCGGCGCGCTGGTCGATCACCACGCCGACCGGCGCGATCGTCACGCTGTCGCTTGCCGAATACACCGTCATTGCCGCGCTGCTCGCGCGGCCGGGCGACGCCGTCAGTCGTGACGATTTGCTGACGGCGCTGGATCGCCGCGACGTACGCGTCTACAGCCGCAATCTCGACATGATCGTCTCGCGGCTGAGACGCAAGGTCGCGCGCGCCGGTGTCGACGGCCTGCCGATCCAATCGGCGCGTGGCATCGGCTATGTGTTCACCGGTGTCGCGGTGATGGTGGGCGATGCCGCTTCATCGTGAGTGTCGGCCCGGCGGGCCAGCTTTCCAACGTAAAACACATTTCCACGGAGTCGTGACGTGAAATCGAAAATCATCGGCGCATTGTGTTTCGCCGTTCTGGCCGCACCCGTCCATGCCGCAAGCAAGCCGCCGCCAGCGTCTATTGCTGCGGTCACGGCGGGCACGCTCAAGTCGGAAGATGAAGTTGCGGCATTCGCCGATCGTGTCATGCAGGCCGTCAGCCGTGGCGATCTCGATGCTGCCTATCGCGCACTCAAGAACTATTCGGTACTGCCGGGTGACGACGTCGATCGCGGCCTCCAGGCTTCGCGACAGCAGCGTGCCGCGCCGCTGTTCGCGCAGCGCTTCGGCGCCACCGTCGGCAGTGAATTCATCGGCAGGAAAAAGCTCGGTCAGTCGATGCTGAGGCTGACCTACATCGAAAGGACGCAGAAGCAGCCGCTGCCGTGGGCTTTCTACTTTTACCTGACATCGAACGGCTGGGTGCTCAGTGAATTCGGCTGGAGCGCGCAGCCCGCCGCCCTGTACGACGCGAACTGAAATGAGCGAATCCACAAGCATCGGCCACTGGTCGCACGGCTACAACGTTTCCGCCGGCTACACCTATGGTTTCTACCGCGAGCTGACGCCGGACTGGATGAATTTCGGCGCACTTCTGCACGGCTTTCGCGTGCCGGACGCGCGTGCGCCGTTCCGCTATCTGGAACTCGGCTGCGGCCAGGGTTTCGGTCTGTGCCTGCTGGCAGCGCTCTATCCGCACGGCGCATTCGTCGGCGTCGATTTCAATCCGGAGCACATCGCGCATGCGCGTGAACTCGCGCACGGTGCTGGCCTGAGCAACGTACGCTTCGAGGAGGCCGACTTTTCTGCGCTTGCCGCGCAATGGCCGGCCGACTATGGGCAGTTCAACTACGTCGCGCTGCACGGTATCTATTCGTGGGTGCCGGCGGTCC
>DATCXY010000441.1:0-7839 GCA_036570585.1 Solimonas sp.
GGGTGTCGGCGTCGTTGCCGGCCGTGGCCAGCGCCGGCCCGGCGATACCGCGGATCAGCACTTTGATGAATGACAGATCGGCGTTGGTCAGCCAGCGATAACCGTCGGCGACGCTGGCAGTCTGCTGGCTGCAACCCACGAGCTGGGTGCCGACGCCCAGCAGCGCGAGGCTGGCCGCACCGCCGGCCGACAGTTTGAGAAAGCTGCGCCGATCCAGCGCATGGGCGTTGTCACCATTGCGCATCTGCTGTCTCCCCATCCCGGTTTTAATTAAACGATGGATCAATTATGACGCAAAAAAATGGCCGTTCGCCAAATTGCGGGACAAACGTCATCCGCTGTTTTTCCTTCTCCCTTGAACGGGGAGCGTGCTTACGCGCAGGTGGTTGCTCAGCAGTTTCATCTCCATCTCTCCGCGGAGCGGGAGTTGGCGATGGATCCTCTCCAGTCAGGCCAGGGCCCACGCAAGTTTGGAGAGGAACACAAAAATGCCGGGCCGTGCGATCCGGTCCGCCATCACAGCGACGTCATCAGCGTTAACCAGTCCTAGACGCGCACGCTGCGGCCGTAGATGAAATCGAAGCCGAAGTCGCGAATCGCGCTTTTCGCGTCCTGAAAATCGGCCATGCGTGCGAGCCGCGCCGGAATCTTCATCAGCTTCTCCTGCGCCTGGCGGCCGATGGCGGACAGCCCGCTGATCGCATCGATCTTCCAGAACGCGAGCAACTCCTCGACGATCTCCTGGTACTGGCGCGCGCAGAAGATGCCGGCGCGGCGCACGACTTCACTCATCTCGTCGTAGCCGGCGATGGCGGCGCCCGGCATCGCGAAGTTGAGCGTGACCTTGAGCAGCGAGGCCAAGGCCTGGTTGGGATCACGATCGAGGATGGCGCCGAACACCGCGCGGTAGAACTGGTAATGGCGCTGTTCATCGCCGGCCAGATGCGCGAGCACTTTCTGGCCCATCGGTTCGATCGGTCCGCACAGGCGGCCGGTGTTGGCATGCGAGATCTGCGTGGCCTTTTCCTGCAGCGAGGTATACGCGAGCAGACGATACGGATCAGCTTGCCAATCCGGGTTGAAGCCGGCTGCGATATAGGAATACTGGAGCTTTTCCAGCGCACCCATATTGAACAGACGCGCATCGCGCACGTAATCGCGCAGCGCGCAGCCGTGGCGATCTTCCTCGGCCGTCCACATGTTGTTCCAGTCGCGCCATGGCCCGCTGTTGCCGAGATAAGTGGCGATCAGACGATGAAAATGAGGCAGACCTTCCTCGGTCAGCAGATTCAGCGCGACGGCAACCCGCACCGTATCGGACAGGCCGCGTGCGGCATCGCGGATGCGTAGCAGTTCGCTATCCGCGGCAGCGTCCATCTTGGCATCGGCCGACATCAGATCATTCGGGAACCAGAGGCGCCGCTTCTCGACATGAAGCGCCGCCTGCTGCACGACAATGTCCTCGATCGAGATCAGCACTTCGATACGATCGGGAAGATCGGACTGCGCACTACGCGCCAAACCAGACATCTTGATGACTCCGCGGTCGAGCGACCGCTGCTACCGGGCAGAGACCCGCGAAAAGCCAGATTATAGGAAATCCGGGTTATCCGCGGTTCGCGAGCGACAGAAACTCTTCACGTGTGCGGTGATCCTCGCGGAAGCGGCCCAGCATCACCGAGGTCACCATCGACGAATTCTGTTTCTGCACGCCGCGCATCATCGCGCACAGGTGGTGCGCCTCGATGACGACGCCGACACCATGCGCGCCGGTCACCGACTGGATGCAGGTGCCGATCTGCTGCGTCAGGTTTTCCTGGATCTGCAGGCGGCGCGCGAACATGTCGACGATGCGCGGGATCTTCGACAGGCCGATGACCTTGCCGGACGGCAGGTAGGCGACGTGCGCCTTGCCGATGAACGGCAGCATGTGGTGTTCACACAGCGAATACAGCTCGATGTTGCGGACGATGACCATCTCGTCATTGGCGGACTCGAACACCGCACCGTTGACGATTTCCTCGACGTCCTGCTCGTAGCCCTGCGTCAGAAACTCCATCGCCTTGGCAGCACGATGCGGAGTGCGCAGCAGGCCTTCGCGCTCGGGGTTTTCGCCGATCGCTTCGATGATCGCGCGGAAGTGCTCTTCCATTGTTCTGATCCGTCCTCTTCTGGGGGTCGACTGCCATTATCCCATGCACCGCCGTCGCGGCGCGTAGCGCCCGGACACCGCCGATATAAAGGACGCGCGGTGGTTCAGGTGCAAGCCGTAAAATGGCGCCATGAGTCGCAAACGCGCTGCTGCCGAAATCCGTGATGTCCCCGTCGACCTGATCCGCCCCGGCAGCCAGCAGGCGCGTCGGCACTTCGACGCGGACGCCCTGCAGGAACTCGCGCAGAGCATTCGCGAGTCGGGTGTCGTGCAGCCGATCGTGCTGCGCACGCGCGTCTGGGGTTATGAGCTGTTGGCCGGCGAGCGGCGTTGGCGCGCGGCGCAGCAGGCCGGCCTGCATGAGATTCCGGCGATCTTGCGCGATGATCTGTCGGACACCGAAGCGTTCGTGCTCGGCTTGATCGAAAATCTGCAGCGCGAATCGCTGACGCCGATGGAAACCGCGGCGGGCCTGAAGCGGCTGGGCGAGCTGTTCGATCTCAAACACGCCGAGATTGGCGCGCGCGTCGGCAAGTCGCGCGAATACGTCAGCAACTATCTGCGCCTGCTCAATCTGGTGCCGGACGTTGCCAAGCTGGTCAATGAGGGACACATCCTGCTCGGCCACGCCAAGGTCTTGGCTGGCGTGCCGCTCGGGGATCAGCTCGGCTGGGCTGACCAGATCATTCGTCACAAGCTCACTGTGCGCGGACTCGAACAGCGCATCGCCGCGGCGCGCGACAAACTCGTCGTATTCCGACCCGGCAAGCCGACCGACTGGCAGGTGCTGGAGCGCGATCTCTCCGATCATCTGGCCTGCCCTGTGGTGGTCACCGCCGACAAATCCGGCAAGGGTGAGCTGCGCGTCAAGTTCCACTCGCTCGACGAGCTCGATGGCGTGCTGGCCAAGATCGGATACGTCGCCCATTGATTCGGCAGAACTTATTCCCAGATCGCGGGGACAAGCCTGTGGATAGTTGGCGGATGAACACGCGCAGAGTCCGCTGGCAGGCACTTGTCGAGCGCGACGGGCATTTTTTGGCCGGCGCCCGGCCCCGGGGCCGGGTCGGACCCGGCGGGGTTTGGGCTTGCCGTTGATCATGGAGACGCAGATCAATCTGTTTGGCGATGATTACGAGCTGACGGAGCGCATCAGCGCCAAGGCTCGCAGTATCCGCATCGAAGTGCGACCGGATCGCGGCGTCTCGCTGATCTATCCGCGTTGGGTGGCGCGCGTCGAGGCGCTGGCGTTCCTCCGCTCGCGCGAAGCCTGGATACGCGACAAGCTGGCCGAAATGGCACAGCAGGCTTCAGCGTATCCGGCGCCGGGGCGCAATCGCTGGGATGGGAGCGACCGCATCCGACTGCGCGGCCGCGAATTGCCGCTGAAGTGGGAGGCCGCGCGCTTGCGACGGCCGGCGGTGCGGATCGAAAGCGAGCGGATTGTCGTACTGGCACCGGCGGCCGACGTGCAGACGCCCAAGCTCGATGCCGCGCTGCGCCAGGCCCTGATCCAGCAGGCCCGGGTCGATGCCCGCGCGCACCTCGATACGGCGGCCGTGCCGCTCGGGGTGCAATACCGCGAACTGCGGATCAATGATCCGCAGACGCAGTGGGGCAGCTGCAATCCGGGTGCGGTGATCTGTCTGTCATGGCGGCTGGTGATGGCGCCACCCACGGTGTTTCGCTACGTTGCCGTGCACGAGCTTTGCCATCTCGTGCACATGGACCACTCGGCGCGGTTCTGGGCGCTGATTGAACGGCAGATGCCGGACTACGAGCAGCACAAGCAGTGGCTGCGCGAGCGCGGGCACCAGTTGCACGGTTGGCTGGCGCGCCGCTGAGCCGAACCGGAGCGGAGATCCGCCACCGGCACCACCGGGCCGGCCACAAAGCGCGTACGCTTGAGCCGCCGTCACGCAGTCGGTATCGTCCATCGACAAAATGCGCGCCGTTCGAGGAGAAGAACAATGGCCACGCTGGAAAAAGTCCGGGTTCGTGAATACATGAGTTCGAGACTGATGACGTTCACGCCCGAGATGGAAGTGATGAACGCGGTGCACCAGCTGGTCAAGAGTGGCCACTCCGGCGCGCCGGTCGTCGATGCCAGCGGCAAGCTGGTCGGCATGCTGTCCGAGCGCGACTGCCTGCAGATCGCGATGGTCGCCGCGCAAGACACCTGCGTCGCCGGCCCGATCAGCCAGTACATGAGCACCCGGCTTGAAACCGTCAGCTCCGACATGAGTCTGGCGCAGCTGGCCGGGCTGTTCATGACCAACAGCCATTTTCGACGCTATCCGGTCGTCGATGACGGCAAGCTGGTCGGCCAGATCTCGCGGTCTGACGTATTGCGCGCGATCAGCCATTGCTGCTGAACGCCAGACCAATGAAAAGAGCCCTGTCGTGAAGACGACAGGGCTCTTCTTCTGCTGTACTTAGCCGGCTTTATTGCGCGTCGACCTTGGCACCCGCGTCGAGCTCGACGCCGTCGGTTGCGGAGTGAACGGTGCTATTGACCGCGCCGCCGACTGCGCCGAGGGCCGAGCCGGTCGTCGCCGCCGCTGACTTGGCGGCGTGATGGGCCTTCTTGCCGGCATTCTTGGCTGTCGACTTGGCCTTGTGTCCGGCCTCGACCGCCGCATCGTGGCCGGCATCAACGCCGGTTTCGGCGCTGGCCTTGGCGGCGTGACCCATCTCGGCGCCCTTGTCCTTCATGTTCTGCATGGTGGAACTGGCATCGACGTTGGCCGCAGCCGGGGCGGAAGCATCGAGTTTGGCGCCAACCTTTGCCTCGGCCGTCGATTTGGCTTTGTGTCCGGCATGGGCCGCCGCATCAACGCCGGTCTCGGCGTTGGCCTTGGCGGCGTGCCCCATTTCGGCGCCCTTGCTCTTCACGTTCTGCATGGTGGCGCTGGCATCGGCCGGTGCGGATGCGTCGAGCTTGACCCCGGCTTCGACCCCGGCGGCAAATGCCGGGGCGCTCAAGGCGACGGCAAGCAGGGCAACAGCTGAAAAATGGTGTTTCATGATGACTCCCATGGTGGATGGCCGACTCTAGGTGCATACCCTGAACGGGTTCTGAACTGGGTCGCGGCTGCATGACACGGCGACCTCAAGGCGTCACTCCTTCGGGCAGGCGCCGACGTATTGGCCGGTGATGTTCTGCGTCATGTCGATCGGCTTGCCGTCGTCACTGGTTCCCGTCATGTGCGTGGTGGCGGTCATGGTGTTGCCGCTGTAGGTCGCGGTGCCGGTAGCGTTCATCTTGCCGTGCGGGGTATCGCAGCTTGAGGACCAGTCGACCCGATTGCCATGATGATCCATCTTGGTGACCGTGCAGTGTTCATGGGCCTTCTGCTGCTGCGGCACCATGTCCTGTTCGGTCAGGCAGTGCTCGTAGTCCATCGACATCTGCTTGCCATTGAACTGTGGGATTTTCGCGCGAATCTCGGGTGGCAGCCTGGCGAGATCGGCTTGCGAGATGCTGGGCGTCGCAATGTTGCCCATGTCCATTTTCATGGTGTAGCGCCAGAGCCCTTCGCGGGGTTTGTCTGCCGCCGTCGCGGTGGCGGCGGAAGCCAGCAACATGATGCCGAGCGCGCGGGCGACGACCCGCAGCTGAGCCTGTTTCATCGTGATCTCCATAGCGGCGATAGCAGCGTCGTGAGGAACTACTTGAACAGTCGATCGAGCACTTTGTTCAATGCCTTGTCGACAGTTTCGTCAGTCTTCTGATCGACGCGATTGTCGACCGTGTTGCCGACGCGATCAGCCTGCCGGTCGACTTTGCCGCTGGCATAACCACCGGCCGCATCGGCTGCAGCTTCGGTTTGGGACGGCTGTGCAGCGGTGCCGTTGCTCGCCTCGCTGCTGAATGCGGCTGAGGACCAGGCCGCGCCGGTAATCGCCAAGGCGAGCGCCAGAATGAGACTACGCATGAGGACCCCCTGTTTGCCCAAGGCGCATCATCGGCCGACCGGTCCGGCATCGCAAGCGGTGTCCGGGAGGCGAGCTGGGAGGTACGTCACAGCAGATATAAAAAAGGGCTCTCTCGGGGGGGTGAGAGAGCCCTTCGGGGCGTCCTGCTGGGGGGGGATGCAGGACTTGGGGGACCGCTGTTGGACTGAACCATACCGATCTGCCCTGAATTGAAAATGAACCGAATCAGGCGCTGCGACGCAGTTGTCCGATCTTTTTCAGATGCACCAGCAAAAGCGACACGGCGGCGGGGGTGATGCCGGAGATGCGCCCAGCCTGCGCGACGGTTTCGGGACGATATTCAGCCAGCTTGGCGCGGACTTCATTGGACAGCCCGCTGACCGCGACATAGTCCAGATCGAGCGGCAGGCGTGCGTCTTCGTAACGACGCACGCGATCGATTTCGACCTGCTGACGCTCGATGTAGCCGGCGTATTTGGCCTGCACCTCGACTTGTTCCGCGACCGCCGGGTCGGTGTCATCCGGCGCCAGTGCCAGCGTCTGCAACACGGTATAGCTGCCTTCGGGGCGGCGCAGCAGATCGCTGGCCGAGGCGCCGCTGTCGACCGGCGCCGCGCCGAAGTGTCCGGTGAAGGCGGCCTGCGCGAGTTGCGCGGGTTTGAGCCACAGCGCATCAAGCCGCGCGCGCTCCTGCTCGATCGCATCTCGCTTGCGCGAGAACGCGTCCCAGCGTGCGTCATCGACCAGGCCGAGTTCGCGGCCGACGGTGGTCAGGCGCAAGTCGGCGTTGTCCTCGCGCAGCAGCAGGCGATGCTCGGCGCGCGAGGTGAACATGCGATACGGCTCGTTGGTGCCGCGCGTGATCAGATCGTCGACCAGTACGCCGATGTAGGCCTCGTGTCGCTGCGGGCACCAGGCGTCGCGGCCTTGCACCTGCAGCGCCGCATTGAGGCCGGCCAACAACCCCTGCGCCGCCGCTTCCTCGTAGCCGGTCGTGCCGTTGATCTGGCCGGCGAAATACAGGCCGGCGATGATCTTGGTTTCGAGTGAACGCTTGAGATCGCGCGGATCGAAGTAGTCGTATTCGATCGCGTAGCCCGGGCGCGTGATGCGCACCTGCTCGAGGCCGCGGATCGTGCGCACGAAGCGCTCCTGGATGTCATATGGCAGCGAGGTCGAGATGCCGTTCGGATAGATCTCGCGTGTGTTCAGGCCTTCCGGTTCCAGAAAGACCTGGTGGCTGTCCTTGTCCTTGAAGCGGTTGACCTTGTCTTCGACGCTTGGGCAATAGCGCGGGCCGACGCCCTCGATCACCCCGGCAAACATCGGCGAGCGGTCGAAGCCGCTGCGGATAATGTCGTGCGTTTCGGCGTTGGTGGCCGTCAGATGGCAGGGCACCTGGCGCGGATGCTGGCTACGCGAGCCGATAAACGAAAACACCGGCGTCGGCGTATCGCCTGGCTGCGGCGTCAGGATGTCCCAGTTGATCGTGCGGCCGTCAAGGCGCGGCGGCGTGCCGGTCTTCAAGCGGCCGACACGCGGATGCAGTTCGCGCAGTCGCGTGGCCAGCGCATTGCTCGGTGGATCGCCGGCGCGACCGCCCTGATGGTTTGCCATGCCGACGTGGATGCGACCACCGAGAAACGTGCCGGTGGTCAGGACCACCGCGGGCGCGTGGAACGTCAAGCCGAGCCGGGTGACGATGCCGCGTACCGCACCGCCTTCCACGATCAGGTCTTCGACTTCCT
>DATCXY010000442.1:0-2519 GCA_036570585.1 Solimonas sp.
GCACGCGATGAATCAGCAGGTGTTCGCGCGTGTGCAGCACCGCGAGGTCGCGACATGCCGACGGCACGCGCAGGCGTGCCGAAAAGGCTTCGACCAGCGGCACACCGCGCGCGTCGTGCATCCGGTGTGAAGGCCATTCGCCCGACGGCGTCTTGGCCTTGCCCAGATCGTGGACCAGCGCCGCGTAGCGCACCGGCAGTTCGAACCCCGACCGCGCGGCGACATCGACGCACATCAGCGTGTGCACGAGGCTGTCGACTTCCGGATGGTAATCGGCGCGCTGCGGCACGCCTTCGAGCGCGGCGAGTTCCGGCAGCACGCGCATCAGTGCGCCGCAGTGCTGCAGCGTCGTGAAGAACACGCTCGGCGCGGGCGTGGCGAGCGCCTTGACCATCTCCTGCCAGACACGCTCCGGCACCAGGTGATCAACTTCGCCGCTGGCGACGATCTGCTTGAGCAAAACCTGCGTTTCCCCGGCGATATGAAAACCGAGCGGCGCGAAGCGCGCATGGAAACGCGCGATGCGCAACACCCGCACCGGATCTTCGACGAACGCCTCGGAGACATGCCGCAGCACGCGCGCCTCGAGATCGCGCACGCCGCCGAGTGGATCAATCAGTGCGCCATGCTCGTCCTCGGCAATCGCATTGACGGTGAGATCGCGGCGACGCAGATCGTCTTCAAGCGTGACATCGGCGCCGGTGTGGAAGGTAAAGCCCTGATAGCCGCGCCCGGACTTGCGCTCGGTACGCGCCAGCGCGTGCTCTTCTCCTGTCTTCGGATCGAGGAAGACAGGGAAATCCTTGCCGACCGGCTTGTAGCCGAGTGCCTGCATTTGTTCCGGCGTGCTGCCGACCACGACCCAGTCACGCTCCTTGACCGGCAGGCCGAGCAGGCGGTCACGCACCGCGCCACCGACCAGATACTTCTTCATGGTCGCAGCGTCACGGCGTCACGCGATGCACCGGCTGCAGCAATTCGTCGAAGTCGCGGATCTTGCCGCTGGTCTGCCAGTCGTGCACGGCGATATGCCAGGCAATGCGCTCGACGTACTTGCGCGTCTCGTTGTACGGCACGTTCTCGATCCAGACGTCGGCGTCGAGCGGCGCGTCCGGCAGCCAGCGCGCGACCGCATTCGGTCCTGCGTTGTACGACGCAACCGTCAGCACGAACTGGCCGCCATAACGATCCGTCATCTGTCGCAGATACGCGCTGCCGAGCGCAATATTGGTTTCGGCGTCGAACAGATCGTCACGATCAGGGCGGGGCAGGCCCGCCTTGCGGGCCGCATCACGCGCGGTGCCGAGCTTGAGCTGCAGAAGGCCGAGCGCGTCGGATGACGAGACCGCCTGCCGCAGGAACAGGCTCTCCTGACGCATCACGCCGTAGATCCACGCCGACGGCAAATCGCTGCGTTTTGCCGCGTGCTTGATCTCGCTCTCGTACGCTTTCTTCGGATACATCTGCGCGAGCGCATCGCTGTCATTGAGTCGCGTCAACATCAGCACCGCTTGCCAATGCCAACCCCAGTGCGATGCGAGCAACGCGGCCTGCAGGCGATCGGCATCGGACAGCGTGGCGGTCGCGGTTCGCCATTCGCTGTCGGCCCAGCAGACCTCGTCGACGTAATACAGCTCGCGTGCGCGCAGCAGCGCCGCGTTACTGCTCAACAGACGCTTCTGTGCCGTGCGATCGGCATCAAGCTTGCGCGTGCGCGGTTCATAGCGCCGATCAAGCCGCCACGCGGCGAGCACGCTGTAGTAGCCGTTGTCCTGCGCCAGCGTGCCGTACAAACCCTCGGCCTCGTCCTTGCGCCCAAGCTTTTGTGCGCAACGCGCGCGCCAGTATTGCCAGCGTGGATCGGCCGCGAGCGCAGCCGGCATCGTCTGCAACCAGTCGGCCGCCAGCTGCCAATCGCCTGCCCACAGCGCGGCACGCACCCGCCATTCGCGCGTGAGGTCGTCGACCGCCGCTGCCGGCACCGCCTGAAAGGCCGTGATGGATGCCGGGTCGCGATCCCAGGCAAGGCCCAGTGCCACGGCGCGGCGCAACTCGCCGTATTGCGCCTCGCTCAGCCGCTTGCGATCGAGTTGCGCGAGTACCGCCTGCGCCGTCGGTGGATCACGACGCGACAACTTCTGAAAGCCGGCATTCAGCGCCGCCCACTCGAAGTTCTGGCGCGGATCGGCGGCAATGCCGGCGAGCGCCGATTTCGGATCTTGCAGCAGCCGCAGCCACTGCTGCAGCGGCGCGGCGCGCGGCGCCGGCAGACGCTTGACCAGCGCAGCGGCCAGATTGGCATTGCCCGCCGCCAGCGCCTTGCGCGTGCGCTGTTCGAGCGCGGCATCGCTGATCAGGTTCTGCGCCTGCAGCCAGTCGAATGGCGGATTGCAGGCCGATGGCATCTGCGGAGCATCCGACCAGAATGCGAGCAGCGAACTGCGCAGCTCGGGAGCATCCGGCGTACTCGCGATCCGCGCCTGCCAGCGATAGCAGATCAGCGTGGGATCGGAACTGGC
>DATCXY010000443.1:0-9132 GCA_036570585.1 Solimonas sp.
CCGTGACCTGCCGCTGCTGCAGCGCGCGTTCAAGGCGAGCGAGCTGCGCGCGATCGTTCGCACCTTCGACTTCGCACGCGTCGGCCGCAACCGTCGCGACTTCAAGTCCCGCTGCAACCGCCATCGCGACGATGTCGGTCAAATAGAACTCGCCGCCGGCGTTGTCGTTGTTCACCGCCGCCAGCCACGTGCGCAGCTGCGCGGTCGGTGCACTCATCAAGCCGGTGTTGACCTCGCGTATCACGCGCTGCGCGTAGCTCGCATCTTTCTCCTCGACGATGCCGGTCACGAGACGCTGCGCATTGCGGACGACGCGGCCGTAGCCCTTCGGCTGTGCCAACTCGACGGTTGCGAGTGCCAGTGTTGCAGCGCCGGCCGCGACCAGCTCGCGCAACATCGTGGTCGAGACGAGCGGCACGTCGCCGTACAAGATCAGCGTCTGCGCGTCGTCCGGAATCTGCGGCAATGCCTGCCGCACCGCATGCGCGGTGCCGAGCTGCTCGTGCTGCTCGGCCCACTGCACGGCACCGGTCTCGTATGCCGCGTCCGCCCAGCGCCGCACCGCGTCCGCGCCGTGGCCGATGACGACGTGGACACCGGCCGCATCGAGCGAGCGCGCCGCATCGATAACATGGCCGAGCATCGGTCGGCCGCCAAGCCGCTGCAGCACTTTCGGCTGCGCGCTTTTCATCCGCGTGCCTTGGCCTGCGGCCAGCACGATCACATGCAAGGGAAGTGCTTTGCTCATTGGCGCAGTGTAATGGGCTTCGGGCAGCCGATCATCGGCCCGTAGAAACACGAAAGGCGCCTTGCGGCGCCTTCGTTTTCCCGGTGAACGCCTAGTGGTGTCCGGGGGCGCGCAGCTTGCGGAGGAAGTCGAGACGCGCCGCGGCGACGATCAGTTCGGACTGCGCCTTGGCAAGATCGAGTTCCGAGCTGGCACCGGCCAGACGCTGTTCGCACTCGTCCTTCGCAGCCTGCGCGGCAGCTTCGTCGATATCCTTGGCGCGCAGCGCGGTATCGGCGAGCACCGTCACCAGATGCGGCTGCACTTCGAGGATGCCGCCACCGACGAAGAACGGCAGCATCTGGCCGTCCGGTGTCTGCACGCGCAGCGTGCCCGGCTTGAGGCGGGTCAGCAGCGGCGCGTGGCGCGGCGCGATGCCGACCTCGCCCATTTCCGCCGGCGCGAACACCATCTGGGCTTCGCCCGAATGGATGTGCCCTTCGGCGGAAACAATGTCGACGTGTAATTGCGTCATGTAGGAACTCCGGGTCGATCGCGGCGGGCCGCGATCAGAGCTTCTTCGCCTTTTCGACGGCTTCGTCGATCGTGCCGACCATGTAGAACGCCTGCTCCGGCAGGTGATCCATCTGGCCGTCGACGATGGCGCGGAAGCCGCGGATCGTTTCCTTCAGCGAAACGTACTTGCCCGGCGAGCCGGTGAAGATTTCGGCGACGTGGAACGGCTGCGACAGGAAGCGCTGGATCTTGCGCGCGCGGGCGACGGCCTGCTTGTCGTCTTCCGACAGCTCGTCCATGCCGAGGATCGCGATGATGTCCTTCAGTTCCTTGTAGCGCTGCAGCACGCCCTGCACGTCGCGGGCAGTGTTGTAGTGCTCGTCGCCGATCACGTTCGGGTCGAGCTGGCGCGACGTCGAGTCGAGCGGATCGACCGCCGGGTAGATACCGAGCGAGGCGATTTCACGCGACAGCGTGACGGTCGAATCCAAGTGCGCGAACGTGGTTGCCGGCGACGGATCGGTCAAGTCATCCGCCGGCACGTAAACGGCCTGGATCGAGGTGATCGAGCCCTTCTTGGTCGAGGTGATGCGCTCCTGCAGCACGCCCATTTCCTCGGCGAGCGTCGGCTGATAACCCACTGCCGACGGCATGCGGCCAAGCAGTGCCGAAACTTCGGTACCGGCCAGCGTGTAGCGATAGATGTTGTCGACAAAGAACAGCACGTCGCGGCCTTCGTCGCGGAAGTATTCGGCCATCGTCAGGCCGGTCAGCGCGACGCGCAGACGGTTGCCCGGCGGCTCGTTCATCTGGCCGTAGACCATCGCCACTTTCGACTCGCCGAGGTTCTTCTCGTTGACCACGCCCGATTCCATCATCTCGTGATAGAAGTCGTTGCCCTCACGCGTACGCTCACCGACGCCGGCGAACACCGACAGACCGGAGTGCGCCTTCGCGATGTTGTTGATCAGCTCCATCATGTTGACGGTCTTGCCGACGCCGGCGCCGCCGAACAGGCCGACCTTGCCGCCCTTGGCGAACGGGCACAGCAGATCGATGACCTTGATGCCGGTTTCCAGCAGCTCGGTCGACCCGGCCTGGTCTTCGTAGGTCGGCGCGTCGCGATGGATCGACCACTTGGTTTCGGTCTCGACCGGACCGACTTCGTCGATCGGGTCGCCGAGCACGTTCATGATGCGGCCGAGCGTGCCCTTGCCGACCGGCACCGAGATCGGCTTGCCGGTGGCGCGCACTTCGAGGCCGCGCTTGAGGCCGTCCGTCGAGCCGAGCGCGATCGTGCGCACGACGCCGTCGCCGAGCTGCTGCTGGACTTCCAGCGTCAGTTCGGTGCCGTCGATCTTGAGGGCGTCGTAAATGGCGGGAATCGCGTCACGCGGGAATTCCACGTCGATGACGGCGCCGATGACCTGCACAACCTTGCCAGTGCTCATTTGATGACCTTCTCGCTATCCACATTCTCGCGCTGCGTGTGCGGCGTCGAGGATTTCAAAAGTTTCAGACGGCAGCTGCGCCGCCGACGATTTCCGCCAGTTCCTTGGTGATGCTGGCCTGACGCGCCTTGTTGTACTGCAGCTGCAGCTCGTTGATGATCTTGCCGGCGTTATCGGTCGCCGCCTTCATCGCGACCATGCGTGCCGACTGTTCGGATGCCGCGTTCTCGATCACGGCCTGATAGACCTGCGATTCGACATAACGCTGCAACACGGCATCAAGCAGATCCGCGGCATCGGGCTCATAGATGTAGTCCCAATGCTGGAGCAGACCTTCGTCCTGCGTCGCGACCACCGGCAGCAACTGCACCACCTCGGCCTTCTGCGTCATCGTATTGACGAAGGTGTTGCCGACCACATAGACGCGATCGACCGAGCCATCGCGATACGCGTCGGCCAGCACCTTGATCACACCGATCAGCTGTTCGACCTGCGGCTTGTCGCCGAGCTGCGAGGTCGTTGCCAGCACCTTGCCACCCATGCGCTTGAAGAAGCCGACGGCCTTGTTGCCGATCAAAACGAGATCGGCCTCGACGCCTTTCGCCTGCCACTCGCGAATCGACCGGATCGTCGCGCGAAAGGCATTGACGTTAAGGCCGCCGCACAAACCACGATCGGTCGACACGACCAGATACGCGACGCGTTTGGTTTCGCGCTCGGTGATGTATGGGTGCCGATATTCGAGATTCGCCTGCGCCAGATGACCCAGCGTACGGCGCAGCTTCTCGGCATACGGACGAGCCGCTGCCATGCGTTCCTGCGCTCGGCGCATTTTCGACATGGCAACTTTTTCCATCGCACGCGTGATCTTCTGCGTGTTCTTCACGCTTTTGATCTTGGTGCGGATTTCCTTGGCGCCGGCCACGGCTATGCTCCGTTAGATCGCGGACTGCTGCTGGTAGGCATCCATCGCCGACTTCAGACTCGCCTCAAGCGTGTCGTTCCAGTCGCCGGTGTCGAGCTTGCTCAGCAGATCCTTGTGGTTGCTGGCGAGGTTCTGATGCAGACCATCTTCCCAGGCCAGGACCTTGTTGACCGGGATCTTGTCGATGTAGCCCTTTTCGACGGCGTACAGCGTCGCACCCATCTGGCCGACCGACAGCGGACGGTACTGCTTCTGCTTCATCAGCTCGGTGACGCGCTGGCCGCGCTCGAGCTGCGCACGCGTCGCCGCGTCGAGGTCCGAGGCGAACTGCGCGAACGCCGCGAGCTCACGGTACTGGGCAAGCGCCAGACGGACACCGCCGCCGAGCTTCTTGACGAGCTTGGTCTGGGCCGCACCACCGACGCGCGACACCGAGATACCGGCGTTCATGGCCGGACGGATACCGGCATTGAACAGATCGGTTTCGAGGAAGATCTGGCCGTCGGTGATCGAGATCACGTTGGTCGGAACGAACGCGGAAACGTCACCGGCCTGCGTTTCGATGATCGGCAGCGCCGTCAACGAACCGGTCTTGCCCTTGACGGCGCCGTTCGTCATCTTCTCGACGTATTCCTCGTTGACGCGCGCAGCGCGTTCGAGCAGACGCGAGTGTAAATAGAACACGTCACCAGGGAACGCTTCGCGACCCGGCGGACGCCGCAGCAGCAGGGACACCTGGCGATACGCGACCGCCTGCTTCGACAGATCGTCGTAGATGATCAGCGCGTCTTCGCCCTTGTCGCGGAAGTATTCGCCCATCGAGCAACCGGAGTACGGCGCGATGTACTGCAGCGCGGCGGCTTCGGACGCCGAGGCGGCGACCACGGTGGTGTACGCCATCGCGCCGTTTTCTTCGAGCTTGCGCACGACGTTGGCGATCGAGCTGGCCTTCTGGCCGATCGCGACGTAGATGCACTTCACGCCCGACGTCTTCTGGTTGATGATCGCGTCGATCGCCAGCGCGGTCTTGCCGGTCTGACGATCGCCGATGATCAGCTCGCGCTGACCGCGGCCGACCGGCACCATCGAGTCGACGGCCTTGTAGCCGGTCTGCACCGGCTGGCTGACCGACTTGCGGGTGATGACGCCTGGCGCGACCTTTTCGATCGGGCTCATCGCGCTCGCCGCGATCGGACCCTTGCCGTCGATCGGACGACCCAGCGAGTCGACGACGCGGCCGAGCAGCGCTTCGCCGACCGGCACTTCGAGGATGCGGCCGGTGGTCTTGACGGTGTCGCCTTCCTTCAGGTGCTTGTAGTCACGGAGGATGACGGCGCCGACCGAGTCGCGCTCGAGGTTGAGCGCCATGCCGAAGACATTGCCCGGAAATTCGAGCATTTCGCCCTGCAGCGCGTCGGACAGGCCGTGCACGCGGACGATGCCGTCCTGCAGAGAGACGATCTGGCCTACGTTGCGCGCCTCGGAGGCGGCATCGAAGTTCTGGATGCGCGCCTTGATGAGGTCGCTGATTTCGGAAGGATTGAGTTGCATGGGAACCGATTCCTGAGAGTTCTGCTTGAAGGCTCGTTAACGAGCCACTGCGGTCTTGAGCCGCTCGAGTTCACCGGACACCGAACCGTCGATCACCAGATCGCCGGCGCGGATCACCGCACCGCCGATCAGCGCTGCGTCGGTTTTCCAGCTGATCGTCACTTCGCGCGAGAGGCGCTGCTTGACGGCCGCCGCGAGCTTGTCCTGCTGGGCCGTTTCAACCGGCACGGCTGAAACGATTTCGACTTCTACACGACGTTCGGCTTCGGCACGCAAGATTTCGAACTGTTCGGCCACCGCGCCGATCGCGTTGATCCGGCCGTTCTCGACCAGCAAGCGCACCAGTGACACCGCCTGATTCGACACCTTGCCGGCGAGCGCCTTGGCCAGCACGGCCGCCAGATCACCGCGCGTCAGCGCCGGGTTGGCGACCAGCTTGCCGATATCGTCGTTACCGAACAGCTCGGCGACGGCGCGCAGCGATTCGCTCCAGATCTTGTAATCGCCGGCATCGCGGGCGAGTTCGAAGACCGCCTTGGCGTAGGGATGCGCCGTCGTGCTGAAGTCGGCCATGAGGTCAGATCTTCGTTGCGAGTTCGTTCAACACGTCGGCGTGCGCCTTGGTGTCGATTTCGCGCTTGAGGATCTTCGCGGCGCCGGCCACTGCCAGATCGCCGACCTGCTTGCGCAGATCTTCGCGGGCGTGGGCGACTTCGCGTTCGACATCATCGTGCGCCTTGGCAACGATGCGGTCGGCTTCGACCTGCGCCGTGTTCTTGCCTTGCTCGACGATCTGCGACGCCTGCTTGTTGGCAGCGGCGAGAATGTCCTGCGCCTGCGCGCGGGCAGCATGCAGCGCTTCCTCGCTCTTGGTCGAAGCGTCCTGCAGCGCGCGTGCGCCCTTGTCGGCGGCCGCGAGTCCGTCTGCGATGCGCGACTGGCGTTCGTTCATGGCCTTGAGAATCGGCGGCCAGACGAACTTCCAGGTGAACGCAACGAAGAGCAGGAACGCGATGCTCTGGAAGATCAGAGTAGCGTTAAAGTTCATCGTTCAAGCCCCTTGCGGGGAACCGGTAGTGGTGAGCGGAAAGGGAACAGACAAGCGGCCTTAGCCGCCCGCCGCTGCCTTGACCGCTGCCGCGAACGGATTCGCGAACGTGAAGTACATGCCGATACCGATGCCGACGAACGTCACGGCGTCGAGCAGACCGGCGACGAGGAACATGCGGCCGGTGAGCATGCCAGCCATTTCCGGCTGACGGGCAACGCCTTCGAGCAGCTTGCCGCCGAGCAGGCCGAAGCCGATGGCCGTGCCGGCGCCGCCGAGGCCGAGGATCAGGCCGACCGCGAGGACGGTAGAACCGTTGACTTGGGCGAGCAGGTTTGCGATTTCCATGTGGGTCTCCAGTAACTCTCTTCAAAAACTACGTACGTTGGGTTTAAAAGGTTCTTGCAGCAGCGTCAGTGTTCAGCGTGCACTTCAGCGGCAGCGCCGAGGTACACGATGGTCAGCACCATGAAGATGAAGGCCTGCAGGGTGATGACCAGAATGTGGAAGATCGCCCAGCCGATCTGCAGCAACATGCCGCCACCGGCGAGAAACGCGCCGGCAATGCCATTGAACGCCTGGCCCAGCATCAGTGCGATCAGGATGAAGATCAGCTCGCCGGCAAACAGGTTGCCGAACAGTCGCAGCGCCAGTGACACCGGCTTGGCGATGTCTTCGACGATGCGCAGCACGACATTGACCGGGAACAGCCAGGGGCCGAACGGATGCGTCAGCACTTCCTTGCCGAAGCCGAGCATGCCCTTGAACTTGAAGTTGAAGATGTACATCAACACGAACACCGACAGCGACATGCCGAAAGTGATGTTGATGTCGGTGCTGGGCACGATCTTCAGATACGGCACACCGGCAAGGCCGGCGGCATGCGGCAGCCAGTCGACCGGCACGATGTCCATGAAATTCATCAGGAACACCCACGCGAAGATCGTCAGCGCCAGCGGCGCGATCAGCGAGTTGGCGTGCGGGAAGATCTCGTTCACCTGACCCTGCACGAACTCGACGATCATCTCGATCAGGTTCTGGCCCTGCGTCGGATGTGCCGCGCTGGCTTTGCGCGCGACGTTCCAGAACAGGCCGGCAAAGATCACGCCCAGCAGCACCGAGAAAATGCAGCTGTCGAGATTCAGCACCCAGAAACCGGCGCCGCGCGGGTCGTCGCCCGTCAGAATCGTCATCGACTGCAGATCCAGCCTGAGATTGGTCAGGTGGTGCAGTACGTAACTGCCTGTGTCGTGGTGACCCTCTTCGGCTGCCATAGGTCTTCTAGTTACCGTCGTTACGCTTATCGAATCCAACCCGCGCCAGTACCAGCCACCAGGCTAGTTGACAAGCTGCGAAGGTCACCAGCAGGGCGAGAAATTGCCCGGCGAACAGCATTACCCCAACCCAGAACAGCACCGCGGTCAGGCCGATCTTGCCGATCTCCCCCCGGAACACCGCGCCGACGACATCTGTCGGCGTCTCCTGCGGGCGGCGCACCAAGGCGCGCCAGGCGAAATACACCGTGGGCAATATCGCCGTCAGTCCACCCCAAAGGGACGCGACTGCATGCGACACACCGTAGTAGCCGCCACACGCTGCGGCTATCAGCGCGGCGATACCGAGCTGCGCGAGACATACCGCTCGCGCTTGCGCGGGACCACTCATGATTCGTCTTGTCCACGCACGTCGCGACGACCTCTTCGCATCGGCGGGTTCCTCAAACGGGCCGCGATTGTAAGGTCAGCTTTGGGGCAGGTCAATCTCGATTGCGGCGCCGGATTGACCAGCTCGGGTAATCAACGCCGCTGTTGTTTTCGGCGCCGCTGCGGCTCCAGCATCACGCGCGCGGCCATCCGTGTCACCCAGCTGCGCGGCAGCAGTCGCGGAGCCAGCGCCGCGATCCGGTTGAGCCTGCCCGGAACCGCCACGGCGTCGCCACGCGCCAGTGCCCGCAGCGCGTACGCCGCCACCACATCGGCCTGCATCATCATGCCGGCCGGAATTTCATCGCGCAGGGCGGCATCGCCGGCGGCAGCGAAAAAGGCGGTATCGACCGGACCGGGGCACAGGGCCAGCACCTTCACATTCTGGTCGCGGCATTCGGCCCACAGGCCCTCGCTGTACGAAAGCACGAATGCCTTGCTTGCGCCATACAGCGACATGTACGGCGACGGCTGGAATGCCGCCATCGAGGCGACATTGATCAGCCCGCCGTGCTGGCACGCGAGCATGGCGGGCACGAAGGCATGCGTCAGATCGACCAGCGCCGCACAGTTCAACGCGATCATGCGCTGCGCATGCGCCGGATCTTCGCAGGCGAACGCGGTGGCACTGCCGAAACCTGCGTTGTTGATCAACAGATCGACCTGCAGACCACGCGATCCGACCTCGGCCGCGACTCTGGCAGCGGCCCCCGGCAAGCCCAGATCGGCGACGAGCACATCGACCCTGCGCGCGTGTCGCGAACGCAAGATCGCAGCCAGCGCTTCGAGCTTGTCGGCGGAACGCGCGACCAGGATCAGATCCGTGCCTTGCGCCGCGAGCGCCTGTGCAAACGCGGCACCGATACCGGATGAAGCGCCGGTGATCAATGCGGTCTGATAGCTGATTGACATGCAGGACTCCGCGAACGACAGAAATCGGCCTGATATCGGCGGCCGCGACCGGACTTCAGCGCAGCCTGGCCAGCAACGCCTGCAGTTCGGCAGCATTCTTGAACGACACGGTCAGACGGCCACGACCGGACTCGCTCTGTTGCAGCCGCACCGGCAGGCCGATCTTCTGCGTCAGCTCCTGCTCCAGCGCCGGTGCGCGCGGCCTGGCGGGCCGCGGCTTGGCGTCGCCGTCGGCATGGACCAGCGCTTCGATCTCGCGCACCGACAGTTGCCGTTCGACCGCGAGCTTGGCGAGCAAC
>DATCXY010000444.1:0-12517 GCA_036570585.1 Solimonas sp.
GCGTAGCCCGGACTCGTCGACGACGTCGTCGTGCAGCAGCGTCGAGGTATGAATGAATTCGATCATTGCCGCATGCAGCACGGGTTCGTCGCTGCGGCAGCCGCAGGCGCGCGCGGCCAGCAGCACCAGCGCCGGACGCAGGCGTTTGCCGCCGGCCGAGGTGATGTAGCGACCGATCTCATTGATCAGCGCGACTTCCGACCGCAATCGGGCATGAATGGTGTCGTCCACCTGCCGCATGTCGTCGGCGATGGGCGAGAGAATAGTCTTGAGGTCCATAGGGCGGCGCGATCCTAGGCGGCGGAACGCTTGGTCGTCAACGACTTAGATGTATTCGCCGTACAATTTCGCCGAGCCACGGCGACGCCGGCCGACCCTGTGAAAATCTGTTGACCTTTCAAGGGGTCGCCCCTAAAATTGCGCGCTTCATTCGGGCCGGACAGCAGGATCGTTGCGGCTTACAAACATAATTAGATAGTTTTTATTCTTGGAGTCAACGATGTACGCCGTAATCAAAACGGGTGGCAAGCAGTACAAGGTCGCCCAGGGTGACACGCTGAAGGTCGAAACGCTGGTGGCCGAAGTCGGCAGCACGGTGTCTTTCGAAGAAGTGCTGATGGTGGGCATCGGTGAGCAGGTCAAGATCGGCGCACCGCTGGTTGCCGGCGGCGCGGTCAAGGCCGAAGTCCTCTCGCACGGTCGCGGCGACAAGATCCGCATCGTCAAGCACCGCCGCCGCAAGCACTATCACAAGGAACAGGGCCATCGGCAGAACTTCACGGAAGTGAAGATCACCGAAATCCTCGGCGCGTAAAGCGCACGGCCCACAGATTCAGGAGCATCCGAAATGGCACATAAAAAAGCAGGCGGCAGTACTCGTAACGGCCGCGACTCAGAATCCAAGCGCCTTGGCGTGAAGAAGTTTGGCGGCGAAGCGGTCATCGCCGGCAACATCATCATCCGCCAGCGCGGTACCAAGTATCACGCCGGCGTCGGCGCGGGCCTCGGCAAGGATCACACGATCTTCGCGCTGACCGAAGGCAAGGTGCAGTTCCGTACCCGCGGCCCGGCCGGCAAGCTCCACGTCGACATCGTTCCGGCCTGAACGCCCGCATCCAAGCGCAAAAGAGCCCCGGAAACGGGGCTTTTTTGTGCCGCGCCGTCCTTGGCCGTCACGCTCCGGGCTGCCGCTGGCATGGCGTCGAAAATTTCTCCCGGTTTTTTGTGCGTTACTCTTGAGTCGGTCCCATAGGCGAGCACGATGAAGTTTGTTGATGAAGCCATTATCCGCGTCGAAGGCGGCAAGGGCGGCAACGGCTGCATTAGCTTCCTGCGCCTCAAGTACATGCCGTTCGGTGGTCCGGACGGCGGTGACGGCGGCGACGGCGGCAGCGTCTGGGCGATCGCCGACGCCAACCTGAATACCCTCGCCGACTTTCGCTACACGCGGCTGTTCAAGGCCCCGAGCGGCATCAATGGCCAGGGCTCGAACTGCACCGGCGCGGCAGGTGATGACATCGACATCCGCGTTCCGCTCGGCACGCGCATTTTCGATGCCGGCACCGAGGAGCTGATCGGCGAGCTGACGTACGAAGGCCAGCGCGTGAAGGTTGCGCAGGGCGGCCATCGCGGCCTCGGCAATCCGCACTTCAAGTCGTCGGTCAACCGCACACCGTACAAAGCGACCAAGGGCTCGCCGGGCGACATCCGCGAACTGCGCATGGAGTTGTCGCTGATGGCGGATGTCGGCCTGCTCGGCATGCCGAACGCCGGCAAGTCGACGCTGCTTGCCTCGGTGTCTGCCGCACGCCCGAAGATCGCCGACTACCCGTTCACGACCCTCCATCCGCAGCCGGGCGTGGTCGCCGCCGGCCCCGGCCGTTCGTTCGTGATGGTCGACATCCCCGGCCTGATCGAGGGCGCCGCCGAAGGTGCCGGTCTCGGCATCCGCTTTCTCAAGCATCTGCAGCGCACGCGCCTGATGTTGCATCTGATCGACGTGCTGCCGCCTGACGGCTCGGACATCGTGTCCAACGTCAAGACCATCAATGGCGAATTGAAGGCGTTCAGCGACGAACTCGCCGCGCGCGACCAGTGGCTGGTCTTCAACAAGATCGACGTCATGCCCGAGGACGAGTGGCAGGCACTGATCAAGCAAACCTTGAAGAAGCTGCGCTGGAAAGGTCGCTGGTTCGCGATCTCCGCTGCATCCCATGCCGGCTGCGATGAAATCGTCGAAGCGGCGATGCAATGGGTCGAGGCGCGCGATACGACAGCGACGGCACCGGTGGCGTCTGCCGAAATTGAACTGACGCCGGCACCGGCCAAGCGCAAACGCGCGCTTCCGAAGCGCGATTCGAAGGAAGCTATCCCGAACAAGGATCTCGGCCGTACCAATACCCGCAGCACGCGCACGCGGCGCAACGCGGCACCGAAGCGCCCGCTCGATTGACTCTCCACTTTCTGAAACGATGATGGCCTCCCCTGCCCCGGTTGCAGCGAATGCCCGCGCGAAACTTGCCAACACCCGTCGCTGGGTGATCAAGGTCGGCAGCTCATTGGTCACGGCCAAGGGTCAGGGCCTCGACCACGAAGCGATCCGCGACTGGTGCGCGCAGATCGCGGCACTGCGCGCCAGTGGCAAGCAGATCGTGCTGGTGTCATCGGGCGCGGTCGCCGAAGGCATGGCGCGGCTCGGCATGAAGAAGCGTCCGGGCGCCTTGCATGAATTGCAGGCAACCGCCGCAGTCGGCCAGATGGGGCTGGTCCGCGCGTACGAGTCCGAATTCAACACGCACGGCATCAAGGCAGCACAGATTCTGTTGACACATGAGGATGTCGCCGATCGCGGTCGCTATCTGAACGCGCGCGGCACGCTCAAAGCGCTGCTCGAATTCGGCGTGGTCCCCGTGGTCAACGAGAACGACACCGTCGCCACCGATGAGATCCGCCTCGGTGATAACGACACGCTTGGCGCACTGACGGTGAATCTCACCGAAGCCGATTTGCTGGTGCTGTTGACCGATCAGGAGGGTCTGTACGATGCCGATCCTCGCCTGGTGCCGAACGCCGCGCTGGTCAGCGAAGCTTCACTGACTGACACACGTCTCGCCGGCATGGCCGGCGACAGCAAGGGCGCGCTCGGTCGCGGCGGCATGCGCACCAAGCTCAACGCTGCACATACCGCAGCGCGCTCGGGCGCCTCGACGATCATCGCGCACGGCCGGCGACCCGACGCGTTGTTGCAGATCGCACGCGGCGAGGCCATCGGCAGTTTGCTCACCCCGGCAGAAGGCGTCATGACGGCGCGCAAGCGCTGGATTGCCGGCCAGATGCAATTGCACGGCAAACTGCATCTCGACGAAGGCGCCGCGCGCGTCCTGCGCGAACAAGGCCGCAGTCTGTTGCCGGTTGGCGTGGTGCGCGTCGAGGGCAATTTCGCGCACGGCGATCTGGTTGCGTTGATCGGTCCGGACGGCATCGAGATCGGCCGCGGCCTGTGCAATTACAGTGCCGCCGATGCGTGCAAGATCGTCGGCGCCAAGCGTACTGAGCTTGCAGCGCGGCTCGGTCATGTCGGCGAACCGGAAATCGTGCATCGCGACAATTTCGTGATCAGTCGCCGTTAACGGCCAAGATCGGGAAGAACGAAAAAGGGCGCCGAATCGGCGCCCTTTTCAATGCTGCTGCAAACCTACGGCGCGGCAGCCACCGCGGCCGCGCACGACGACTGCACGTGCAGCGATGCAAGCGCACCAACCAGACCGCCCTGGAACGTCAGGCGCAGGCCGTTTGCCGGTTGCGAGACGGGCTGCGTGGTCGCCACGAAGTACTGCGGCACGCCACCGACCAGCCCAAGCAGTGCAAGGCGCAGCACATCATTACCCGGTGCCGAATCCAGCGTCTCGACGACCGTGCAATTCTCGCCGTTCACATCGCAGGTCAGCGTCGACAGGCTCAACGACGACAGCAGCTCCGCCGAAAGAATGTCGGCGCTGCGGCTGATCGTGAATCCGGCCGGCTTGCCGACGGTCAATGGATTGCTGACATCGGAAACGTCGAACGAAATGCTGGCGCCGGTGAGCAGTGCAAGCGGAATCGAGATCGTTGCTTCCGTGGTCGCGTCCCCGTCGATTGCAAGATCGGTATCGCTGACCGAGCAGCCGAGGCACAACACAGACGCGGGACCCTGTACCGCCATTGCCGTCGGCGCGCGGAATTCACGCTCGCAGAACGCGCTGGCTGCCTGCGAAATCAATGTCGCGCTCGCCGATACCGGGCTGACGCCGGTGACCGGGACAGAACCCGGCAACTGCGTCACCGTGCCCGTGATGACCGCCGTACCCGCGCTCAGCGTCTTGAAGTTGGGATCGTTCGCCGAGGCATTGCTGGCAACGTCGGGCGCGTTGCTGTTCCACTCAATACCGAACTGCGCGTCATCGAGCAGACGCGGCGCATCAGTCGATTGCTGATCGCTGAAGCGGCCGTAGAGCTGGAACTGCGCAGTGTTGCCGGTCGCGACCGTGTACTGATCGTTGCTCGATCGCGGCACATTCGTTTCCGCAGCGTAGACGACGCTCGTCAGCACGGCGTCGGTCACGGTTACGTTGACCTGTTTCGACTTGCCCTGATAGCTCGCCGTGATCGTGACGGGCGTTGCGTTCGCCGTCTTGCCGGTGACGACACCATTGGCGACAGTGGCGACCGCCTCATTGCTGCTGGTCCACGCCGCATCTGCCGTGATGTCCTCAGTCCGTGTCCGCTTGTTGATTTCATGACCGGCGGAATCCGTCGTGCCGGGTTGAACCGTTTCACTGAAGGTCGCGATCGCGCGATACGACAAGGTCGTGCCGGCCGGCAAGGTATTGGGTTGTCCTACGACAGCCGGCTGCACGACGATGCTTTCAAGCGTCGTCGCCGACTCGAAATCGGGACTCTTGATACTGCCATCTCCGCAACCTGCCAACATCAGGGCGGCCAACGCGCCCAAAAAGCCCACGGCCTTGACTGCTCTCATTGGAAGCTCCTGCCCTTGCTCATTGACAACAAATATCCGATTTCCGACGCGCTGCCGTATTTACGGCGTTTGCTTTCACAATCATAATCGAGAAAGCTACATGAAAGAGAAGTGCGAGATGCCGCTTCGCGGCTCCCACTTTGAAGCCAGCATGCGCACCCGAGGAAACGGGTGAGATGCGCGGCCCGGAACCATGCGGCGAGACAAGGGATGGGAGAAGAAGAATGCGGAAATACGGTTGGCTGATCCTCGCGAGCTTGCTGTGGGTCGGCAATGCCTTCGCACAGACTGATTACGACGGACGTTGGTACGTCTCGCCGTCGGTCGGCGCGGTGTTCTCGGACAAGAACGATCTCGACTCCGGATTCGCCGGATCGCTCGCGGTCGGTCGTTCGATTGCCCCGAATCTGGGACTGGAACTCGAAGGCGGCTATAGCTACCTCGACGTCAAGGACCTCACCAAGCAGAACGACTACAAGCGCACGTTCCTCGGCTTGAACCTGCTCGGATATCTTGCGCCGTCCGACTGGACCGTGCGTCCGTATCTGCTCGGCAACGTCAACGGCCACTCGCTCAAGTTCCTTAGCGAACGGACCGGCGGCGGCGGCGTCGGTGCCGGTCTCGGCGCGTTCTTCAACCTGTCGCAGAATCTCGACGTCCGTCTCGAAGGTCGTTACAACCTTGACTTCGTCAACGGCAAGGGCCCAGTCGCCGACGACACCTTCTATCTGTGGACGGCAACCGCTGGCTTGCGCTGGAAGTTCGGCTCCGACCCGAACGACGACGATGGCGACGGCGTGCCGAATTCGCGCGACAAGTGCCCCGGAACGCCCAAGGGCGTGACGGTGTACTCCGATGGCTGCCCGACCGATCTCGACGGTGACGGCGTGCCGGATTATCTCGACAAGTGCCCGAACACGCCGAAGGGCACGCAGGTCGGCCCGGATGGTTGCGAACTCGATTCCGATGCCGACGGCGTACCGAATGTCCGTGATCGTTGCCCGAATACGCCGAAGGGTGTGCAGGTCGACGTCAACGGCTGCCCGCTCGATTCCGACGGTGACGGTGTGCCGGATTACCTCGACAAGTGCCCGGCCACGCCGCAGGGCACCAAGGTCAATGCCGACGGTTGCTCGACCAACGACTCCGACGGCGACGGTATCCCGGACGACCTCGATCGTTGCGCCAGTACGCCGAAGGGCGTCGCAGTGGGCCCCGATGGCTGCCCGCTCGATTCCGACGGCGACGGCATCCCCGACTATCTCGACGAGTGCCCGCATTCACCGCCAGGTGCCAAGGTGCTGCCGAACGGTTGCGCGCTGGTCGGTGACTGCCGCAAACCGCGCCCGGGTGAACAGGTCGACGCCAATGGCTGCGCGGTCGAGCAGAACTTCGTCCTGCGCGGCGTGAAGTTCGAGTTCGACTCCGACCGCCTGACCGCGGAAGCCAAGCGCATCCTCGATCAGGTCGCGGTGACGCTGCAGGCCTATCCGAACGTGAAGGTCGAAGTGGAAGGCCACACCGACAACATCGGCTCGGAAGCCTATAACCTCGGCCTGTCGGAGCGCCGTGCGATCACGGTCAAGAAGTACTTGGCTGACCACGCCGTGACGGGTGGGCGCATGACGCCGGTGGGCTACGGTGAAACGCGCCCGATCGCCACCAACGACACCGACGCAGGTCGCGAAGAAAATCGCCGCGTCGAGCTGCACGTCGTTCAATAAGGCGGCCGCTTTACCTCAAGACCCCGCTTCGGCGGGGTCTTTTTTTGTGCGCGATTCCCGATGTGTCTGCACTTCAGAAGCACCGTGCCCGGCCGCTAACAGTCCAGGCTCTCCGCACACGCACCGGTCATGTCGACGTCCAATTTTGAACGGCTCTGCCGTCAACTCGAAGCCTGGGATGCGTACCCCGGCGCGATGCTGGTCTACGTCGACATCCGTCAGATGCGCAGCATCAATCAATGGGCGCAGCCCAGCACCGGCGATCGGATCATCGAACGCACGCTGGAAACCATGCGCGCATGGGCAGGCTTGTCGGGCATCGCGGCGCGCTTGTGGAGCACCGAATTCGTCGCCGCCAAGGCGATCGACCATGGCCAGACGGCGATCGACGAATGCCAGAAGCTGCGCGATGCCCTGTGCGCAATCCGCTATCCATCAGCACTCGGCGAAAGCGAACTGAGCGTCTCGATCGGCTTGATCACGGTCGGCCAAAAGCGCGACTGGTCAAAACACATCACCGACGCGGGCGATGCCTGTCAGGCCGCCAAGCGGCGTGGACTCAACCAGATCGCCAGCGGCAATGTCGGCAAGGTCGAAGGCGGCGCTGCACATCGCGACGCCGCCACCGTGCTCAACTTTCGGCGGCTCCGCGACGAGGGTCGCCTCACGCTGTACCCGCAACCGATCATGGATATCCGCGGACCGGAGCCGCGCCTCGCGAAGGCCGAATTCCTGATGCGCATGCGAATGCGCGACGGCTATCAATCGCTGCCACCGGATACCGTCGAAACGCTCGAATACTTCGGCCTGACACCCGAGCTCGATGCATTTTCCGCACAGATCATGCTCAACTGGATTGACGAGAATCCGCAAATCGTCGCGCAACTCGACGGTCTGACGATGAACCTGTCGGCGCATTCGCTGGCGGACGCACGCTTCATGCAGCGCCTGTTCAATGATGTGCGCGCGGTGCATCCGCCGGTCGGCAAACTCGGATTCGAGATCACGGAGACCGCTGCGATCGCGCAGCTGGAGATTGCCGCCGACATCATTGAAGACTTCCGCTCGATCGGCTGCAGCTTCAGCCTCGACGATTTCGGATCAGGCCTGTGCTCGTTCGGATATCTGCACTCGCTGCCGGTCACCGAGGTCAAGATCGATGGCCGCTTCATCCGCGACATCGCCGATGATCCGCTCGCGCGCGAAATCGTGCGGGCAATTCATCAGGTCGCACGCGCGGCCGGCAAGCGCACCGTTGCCGAATTCGTGGATGACTCGCGCAAACTCGCCGTGCTCAAGGAGATCGGCATCGACTACGCCCAAGGCTATCTGTTCTCGCCCGCCGTACCGCCGCAACGGCTGGCCGAAATGCTCAACAGCAGCACGATGCACGTAGCCTGATCGCGACAACGAAAACGGGCAGAACGCGATTGCGTTCTGCCCCTGATCGATCGCCGTCGCGACTCAGTGTGTGACGTACAGCAGCGCGTTCGGCGAACCATCGCCGACATTGTTGAGTACACCCAGCGTCGCGTCAGCGAGCAACTCGTCGGTTGCCTGCGCGGGTGTCAGGCCCGGACTGGCCCCGAGCAGCAGTGCCACTGCGCCGGTCACGTGCGGCGTCGCCATCGAGGTGCCGCTGATGGTGTTGGTCGCCGTGCTGCTGGTATTCCAGGCCGAGGTGATGTTGGTGCCTGGCGCGAACAGATCGACACAGCTGCCGTAATTCGAATAGCTTGTGTCGCGCGAATCGGCATTGGTGCTGGCGCCAACGGTGATCGCCGCCGGTACCTTGTTCGGCGAACCGCTGCAGGCATCCGCGTTATCGTTGCCCGCTGCAACCACGAACGTCACGCCCTGCGCGATTGCGTTGTTGACCGCATCGTCCAGCACCGCCGAATCGCCGCCGCCCAGTGACATGTTGGCGACCGCCGGCAGGCTGCGATTGGCCGCAACCCAGTCGATGCCGGCGATCACACCCGACGTTGCGCCGCTGCCGCTGCAGCCGAGCACACGCACCGGATGAATCGTGGCCTTCTTGGCGATGCCATAGGTCGTGCCGGCGGCAGTGCCCGACACATGCGTGCCGTGGCCATTGCAGTCCGTGGTATCGGCCGGGTCGATCTTGCCGCCGAACAAGCCGCCCAATGACGGCAGACTGATCGGCAGCAAACCGCCCAGCAGCCCGCCAAGCAAACCATCGCTGTTCGACGCGAAGTTCTGGCCATTGCCGATGCGACCGGTGAACTCGGTGTGCGCAGCCGTGATGCCCGTATCGATGATGTAGACGTTGACGCCTTGCCCGCCGTTGTCCGGATAGCGATACACGTCGTCGAGCGGCAGCGCGGTCTGATCGACACGATCGAGACCCCAGGTCGCGCCCGACTGTGCCTCGCTGGCCGTCATGATCCGGTCCGGCTCGACACGCCGCACACCGGGCAATTTGGCGAGCGCGGCGGCCTGATTGGCCGACAGGCGAACGGCAAACCCCAGCAGCGCGTGTTCGTACTGCGCCAATACCTGCCCGCCCCCGACTTTGACCAGCACCGATTGCACCAGTGCCGAAAGACCCAGCCTGTGCTCGCGGGTGCCGACGGCCGGCGTATTGAGCTCAACGATGTATTGATTGGCGATCGGCGTCGCAGGCGCCGCCTGCGCACTGATGCCGGCAGTTCCCAGCACGATGCCAAGCGCAGCATGACGCAGCGCATTCATATTGCCTTTCATCTCGATTCTCCCTTTTCTACTGTTCTACCCGCCATCATCGTAGCGGGACTGTTGCAACCCGAGCCTGCACTCGACGTGCCCCACGTCGGCGCACAAAAGAAAGGCGGGTCCAATGGACCCGCCCGAATGCCTGATCAAGCGATGAGCGTCACTCGCATGCCTTCCGTGGTGTTTGCGACACTCATTTTCCTGCACCGCGTCCACGCCGTGGATCGGGTATGCGGTCATCACCGCGCACATCGTCGCGGTAGTGGTACGGTTTCCATTTGTGATGGCGATAGCCGTTATCGACATCGCGCTGCGCCTCATACGGACGTTCGACGTCGAGATAGATGTTGTAGCCGCCACTCGCATACTGCTGATACGGGACTGGCAGCGCGCCCCCGCTCGTCCAGCTGTCGCCATCCGGCCAGAACCACATCTGCGTCTCCGGCGAAAAATACAGGTGCTTGTCCGGGTAGTAGATGTAATGATGCGCGCCCCGGGTTCCGGCTTGCGCCGGAAGCTGCGTCGCCGGCGCAGCCAGCGCGAGTGACGATGTCATCGTCATCACGAGTACCGCTGCGCTGGCCTGCAATATTCTGATCATGCCGATCCCCGGCAAAGCACCGGTCGAGGCTAAATTCGGGGCCTGAATTCAAACTGAACTCCGGGCGGAACACCGGAAGCGGCATGCGATAATCGCAGTCCGCTTTTCTCCGCTCCGCGCCATGGCCCGCCAGATCCTTGTCACCAATGCCCTGCCCTACGCCAATGGACCGATCCATCTCGGCCACATGGTCGGCTATATCCAGGCAGACATCTGGGTGCGCTTCCAGCGCCTGCAGGGCAACACCGCGCATTACGTCTGTGCTGATGACGCCCACGGCACACCCAGCATGCTCGCGGCCGAGAGAGCCGGCGTCGCGCCGGAAGCGTTCATCGCCAGCATCCAGGCCCAGCACGAGCGCGACTTCGCCGATTTTCTGGTGACGTTCGATCACTATCATTCGACGCATTCCGAAGAAAACCGCCTGCTGTCGGAGCTGATCTACACGCGCCTGCGCGCCGGCTCGCCGGTCGCCGCCGAACGCGATGCGATGCCGCCGGCGATTGCGCGCCGCACCATCCAGCAGCTCTACGATCCGGTCAAGGACATGTTCCTGCCCGATCGCTACATCAAGGGCGAGTGCCCGAAATGCGGCACGCCGGATCAGTACGGCGACAACTGCGAGAACTGCGGCGCCGCCTACGCGCCGACCGACCTCAAGCATCCGAAATCAGTGGTCTCCGGGGCCACGCCCGTGCTCAAGGATTCCGAGCACTTTTTCTTCGAGCTTCCAAAATTCCAGGGCTTCCTGGAACAGTGGCTGGAAGGGGACGTTGCGCATACCGCGATCAAGGCCAAGCTCAAGGAATGGTTTGCGTCCGGCCTCAAGGACTGGGACATCTCGCGCGACGCGCCGTACTTTGGTTTCGCGATTCCCGATGCGACCGGCAAGTTCTTCTACGTCTGGCTCGACGCGCCGATCGGCTACATGGCCTCGTTCAAGGCGCTATGCGAAAAACTCGCCACCAGCAGCAATCGTGATGCCGCCGAGATCTTTGCCGAATTCTGGGATCCGCAGCCAAGCGCAGCAGCCGAGCGCAGCATCGACACCGATGGTGCATGGCCGCTGAGCACCGAACTGCATCACTTCATCGGCAAGGACATCGTCAATTTCCACGGTCTGTTCTGGCCGGCAATGCTGCACGGTGCGGGCTTCCGCACGCCAACCGCGCTGCACGTCAACGGCTATCTGACGATCGACGGCGCCAAGATGAGCAAGAGCCGCGGCACTTTCATCAAGGCGCGCAGCTATCTCAATCATCTGAATCCGGAATACCTGCGCTATTACTTCGCCGCCAAGCTCGGCAGCGGCGTCGACGATCTCGATCTCAACCTCATCGACTTCACGAATCGCGTCAACAGCGATCTGGTCGGCAAATACGTCAACATCGCCAGCCGCTGCGCTGGCTTCATCGAGAAGCTGTACGACGGCCATCTGGCAGTAGCCATGCATGACCGCACGCTGTTCGAGGACTTCGCAGCCGAGGCCGACAATCTGCGCGACCTGTACGAAGCCGGCGATTTCGCCACCGCCTTGCGCGAGGTGATGCTGATGGCCGATGACGCGAACGCCGAAATCCAGAAGCTCGCGCCCTGGACCTTGACCAAGGACGAAGCGCGTCGCGAAGAACTGCAACAGATCTGCACGACCTTCCTCAACCTGTTCCGCCAACTGACGGTTTACCTCAAGCCGGTGCTGCCCGGCATCGCCGCGCAGATCGAGCACTTTCTCAATGTTCCGCCGCTGAACTGGGACGATGCGCGCAAACCGCTGCTCGGCCATCAGATCCGCGCCTACACGCCGCTGATCACGCGCATCGAACCGAAGGCGATCGCCGCGATGCTGGCCGAAGAAACGGCCACCACTGCGCCGGAACCATCCAAGGCGACCACTACCGCCGTGTCCACGAAAAAACCTGCTGCCGTGCCGACAAGCGACACCATCGGCATCGAAGACTTCGGCAAAATCGATCTGCGCATCGCGCGCATCGCCGCGGCCGAACATGTCGACGGCGCAGACAAGTTGCTGCGGCTGACGCTCGACGTCGGCGTGCTCGGCACCAGGCAGGTGTTCGCTGGCATCAAGTCGGCTTACGCACCGGAGACACTTGTCGACCGTCTGACCGTCATGGTCGCCAACCTCGCACCACGCAAGATGAAGTTCGGCATGTCCGAAGGCATGGTACTCGCCGCCAGTGATGACCGCGGCGGGCCGTTCCTGCTGGCAGCCGATGCCGGCGCCGAACCCGGCATGAAGGTCAAGTAAGCGCTCGCGATGTCCTATCACGTCGCATGGATCGACGAGGAGCGCTGTATCGGCTGCGCGAAATGCCTGGCCGTCTGCCCGACCGACGCCATCGTCGGCGCGGAGCGCTACCTGCACACCGTCATCACGCGCGAATGCATCGGCTGCGAGTTGTGCTTGCCCCCCTGCCCGGTCGATTGCATCGAGTTGCGGCC
>DATCXY010000445.1:0-8966 GCA_036570585.1 Solimonas sp.
AAATTCGCCAAGGGACCGGCCAGTGAGTTCCTCAACAAGTTGCCGGAGATCCAGGCGCCGATGGCGGTGCTGCATCACAATGTCACGACGATCAACCTGAAGCTCGACGGTGTTCGCGCCGAGGGCGAGATCTACCTGATCGCGATGCATCAGGTGAAGACCAACGAGGGTCTTTTCGATGTGTTGATCGGCGGTCGTTACTTCGACAAGTACGAGAAGCGCGACGGCGTCTGGAAATTCAGCCATCGCAGCATCGTCGCCGACTGGGCGTATCCGGCAAACCCGAGCAAGATCGAGCTCGATCATCCGTTTCTCGCCGGCGCACATATCGGCACACCGGGTCCGGACGATCCGTCGTACGGTTTCTTCAAGCTTCTGCAGCGCGGCGAACGCTAGCTGCCGTACATCGCCGCCATCATGCGCGGCGCAGCGTGATCTGCATCAGGTCGATGCTGCCGACGCGAAAACCGCACTCGCAGTACGCGAGGTAGTAGCGCCACATGCGCAGGAAGCGCTCGTCGAACTGCTTGACGATCTGCTCACGCACCGAGAGCACATTGCGGTGCCAGACCGCGAGCGTGTCGGCATAGTCGATGCCGAAGTAGCGCGCGTCTTCCGGCTTCAGGCCGGCGCCGATCGCCAGATCCTGGAAGTGACCCGGCGGGCTCAACATGCCGCCCGGGAAAATGTACTTCTGGATGAAGTCGCGCTTGTTGCGGTATTCGTCGAAGATCTTCGGGCTGATGGTGATGCCCTGAATCGCGGCGACGCCGCCCGGCTTGAGCGCGTCGTGCAGCATCTTGAAGTAGCCAGGCCAGTATTCCTCGCCGACCGCTTCGTACATTTCGATCGAGACGATGCGATCGTAAGTTTCGGTGACGTCACGATAGTCGCGCAGCTCGAATGTCACGCGATCGCCGACACCCGCGGCGAGCGCGCGCTTCCGCGCTTCGACGAGCTGTTCTTCCGACAAGGTGATCGAGGTGACGCGGCAACCGCTGGTCTGCGCGGCGTAGATCGCGAAGCCACCCCAGCCGGAACCGACTTCGAGCAGATGATGATGCGGCTGCAGATTCAGGCGCTGCGCCATTTCGCGGAACTTGTTGCGTTGCGCGTCGCGCAGCGTCTCGTTCGGCTCGCGTGTGAACACGGCCGACGAATACGCCATCGTTTCGTCGAGCCACAGCTTGTAGAAGTCATTGCCGAGATCGTAGTGATACGCGATGTTCTTGCGCGCGGTTTTCTTCGTGTTGGATTTCAGCTTGTGCTGGATCCAGCCGGCAAAGCGGCCGAGCGGATTTTTCTCGTACGGGCCCTTGTAATGCGGCTCGTTGAGATAGAGCACACCGAGCAGCGCGGCGAGATCCGGCGAGTCCCAGCAGCCATCGAGATAGGCGTCGCCGAAGCCGACTTCGCCGCCCTTGAGGATGTGGCCGATGATCTTCTTTGAATGGATGTCGAGCACGCCATGCGGGCCCGGCTCGCTGCCTTGGAAATGGCGGATTTCGCCGTTTGGCAGACCCACGTCGAAGCTGCCGACGCGCATGCCGCGCAGCATGTACAGCAGCACGCGCAAGCCGAGCCCGGCGCTGCGCCGGGTCCGTGGCTGCAGGACTTTCGGCAGCTCCGGCGAGAACCCGTCGCGCGGCAGGAGGCGCTCGAGGTCGGACTGGCGCTGCGGATTGGATTCACTCATTTCAAAACTCCGCACAGCAAATTGGGAACGCGGGATTCAGCTGATAGGGGTGCGCGGCGGCGCCGGCTTGCGATGGAACACGCCGCCGCGCAGCCAGATCTTCAGCGCCTGCCAGTGAATCGACAGCACGACCTTGGCGGCAAGCAGTGGCAAGGCAGCGACCTGCCTGAGGATCGCGGCATTGTTCAGCGCGCATCGCTCGGCGCTGATCGTCGCGTCGAGCCGTGGCGCATCGCGGTCCTTGAGCTGAATCGCGACGCGCAGCCGCGCGCCCGGTTCGCTGATGTCGAAGCGGTAGCTGCCGGCAATATCGAAGAATGGCGAGACGTGAAAGCATTTTTGTTTCTCCTTCATCTCGCCATACGCAAGTGGGGCGCCGCCGGATGCGAGCACGTAGCTGTGCTTCTCGCCAAACGTATTGCGGACCTCGGCGATCACCGCGCGCAGCGAGCCATCCGCGTGCTCGCAATACCAGAGGCTGATCGGATTGAAGACGCGGCCCAGCACGCGCGGAAATGCCAGCAGGCGAATGCGACCACCCGCCAGCGCCACGCCGTGCTCGCACAGCACGCGCTCGGCCCAGGCGCGCAGACTCGTACCGTCGCCGTGATCGCGGTCATGCAGCGCCAGCAGATTGAAGCGGTTGTGCGAGAACAGCCGCAGACGCGCATCAAGTTCGTCGAGCCGATCGATGTCGACCAGCACATAGAACACGCGGTAGACGAAACGGTAGAACGGTGCGACATGGCGACGATGCATGACCGTCGCGCGGTACAGCAGGCCGGCGTCATCGCGCGACGTCACGGCGTCGCCCACGCGGGCAGGCACTGCGGATCGATGCCGGCGACCGCGCGCAGGCCCGACTTCAGGCCGTCCTCGTGAAAGCCGTAGCCAGTCCACGCACCGGCGAACCAGACGTCGCGCCGGCCCTGGATCTGCGGCAGTCGCTGCTGCGCGCGAATGGTCGCGGGTTCGTATTGCGGATGCCAGTAGTCGGTCTGATAAAGAATCGATTCGGCTCTGGGCGCACGTGGCGGATTCAGCGAGACGATGTACGGCGTCGTGCCCGGCAGGCGTTGCAACGGGTTCATCCAGTAGCTGACGCCGATCGGATCATCGCTGAGCACGTCCTGCGTCAGCAGCGCGTTCCAGCTCGACCACGCCCAGCGGCGGCGCGGCATCAGGCCGATATCGGTATGCAGATACGCGCGATTGCGCGCGTACGGCACATTGCCGAGCACCGCGTGCTCGACGGCGTCGGCGTCGCTCAGCAGGCGCAGCGCCTGATCGGAATGTGCGGCGCAGACCACCGCGTCGACATCGTGTTCGCTGCCGTTTGCCGTCAGCATCACGCCGCCGCCTGGCTTGCGCTGCAAGGACTCGACTGGCGTCGACAATTTCAAGGCGCCGGTGAACTTGTCGCACAGCGCCCGCAGGTAGCTGCGTGAGCCACCCACCACGGTTTGCCATTGCGGACGCTGGTAGACGTTGAGCAGGCCGTGCGAATCGAAAAAGCGCGCGAATGCCGGCAGCGGAAACTGCATCACGCCCGCCGTCGAGCTGCTCCATATCGGTCCGGCCATCGCCGCCACGTAACGGACGCGCAGGCTCATCGGATAGTTTTCGCGCTCCAGAAACTCGCCGAGCGTGATGTCGGGCAACGCGTCTTCGGCGAGCAGCCGCTTGATCTGCGTGTTGAAGCGCGTGATCGCCGACAGCATCTTCCAGTGCGTTGGCGACAGGATCAGCGACGGCTGCGCGAACACCTTCAGCAGGTTTTCATCGCCGGCCCATTCGACGCGGCCGTCTTCAATCGACACGCCCAGCGACATGTCGGTGTCCTGCCGTGCGACGCCGAGTTCATCGAGCAGCGCATAGAAGTTCGGGTAGTTGACCGGATTGCAGACAATGAAGCCGGTGTCGATCGCCAGCACGCCGTCCGGCGTCTGCACCTCGACGGTGTTGGTGTGGCCGCCGACGCGTGCGTCCTGCTCGAAGACCGTGACGTCGTGACGGCGAGCGAGCAGATAGGCGGCAGACAAACCGGCGATGCCGGAGCCGATGACGGCAATTTTCATGGGGACGAATGGCGTGACGCGGAATGTCTGCCATACGGCCCAAGGCGATAGATGGATGCATCATCATCGTCGCGGCGGCTCCTCCTGCAGGAGCGCCGCTTCGGCGCGACGGTCTGGCGAACCGCAGGCCGCGGTCGCGCTCAGCCCTGGCCGCGAAGGCCAAGGCGCGCTGCTACTTCTTCGCGAGCTTTTCGAGCGTCGGCCAGACCGCGTCGAGCAGCTTGGGCTCGGACGCCGCAATGGGGTGGATGCCATCGGCCTGGAACGCGTCGCGGTCGGCCGCGATCGGCGAGAGCAGGAACGGCACCAAGGGGATCTCGTTGTGTTTCGCGATCAGATGAAAGCTTTCCGTGAACTGCGAAACGTATTCCGGTCCGTAGTTCGGCGGCAGCAACATTTCAAACACCGCCGCTTGTGCGCCCGCCTTCTTCGCGAGTGCCACCAGTTGCTGCAGGTTGTCGCGCAGCTTGGCGATCGGCTGCGCGCGCAGACCGTCATTGCCGCCGAGTTCGATCAGCACGACGTCGGGATGATGATGCGCAAGCAGTGCCGGCAATCGTGCCAGACCGCCGGCGGTGGTTTCGCCGCTGACGCTGGCGTTGACGACCTGCGCGCGATAGCCTCGATCGGTCAGCCGTTGTTGCAGCAATGCCACCCACCCCGCCGATTGCGGAATGCCGTACGCGGCGCTGAGGCTGTCACCGAGTACCAGCCAGACTGGCGCCTTGGCAGAAGCCGGGGCCGCCGACGCGGCCTGCACCAGCGATGCGAAGCACAGCAGCAGTCCACAGATCAGGAAACGTTTGAACATGATTTCGAGCAGCGCCGTCCGCGCAGTCGGAGTGAGCAAGCAGGTTAGCAGCGGCGGCCAGCCGCTGACGATTCTCGACGGCGTCGATCTGGATGTCGCAGCCGGCGAATCACTGGCGATCGTCGGCAGCAGCGGGTCCGGCAAGACCACCTTGCTGTCGCTGCTCGCCGGGCTCGACTCGCCGAGCAGCGGTGAAGTCGCGCTGGCCGGAAGCTCGCTCTCCGGGCTCGACGAGGATGCGCGCGCCGCACTGCGCGCCGGCCGTGTCGGCTTCGTGTTCCAGTCGTTCCAGCTGCTCGCCGGTTTCACGGCGCTGGAGAACGTGATGCTGCCGGCCGAACTCGCCGGTCTTGACGGTGCCCGTGGACGCGCACGCGCCGCGCTCGAGCGCGTCGGTCTTGCCGCGCGGCTCGATCACTATCCGCAACAATTGTCCGGTGGCGAACAGCAACGCGTCGCGCTGGCGCGCGCGTTCTGCGGCGAACCGCAGATCCTGTTTGCCGATGAGCCGACCGGCAATCTCGATACCGCCACCGGCAGCCGCATCATCGATCTGATGTTCGAACTGAATCGCGCGCAGGGCACGACGCTGGTTCTGGTCACCCACGACGAATCGCTGGCGGCACGCTGCGGCCGGCGCCTGACGCTGGCCTCCGGCCGCGTGCAGCCGGCATGAAAGCCCTCGCGTTCGCGTGGCGGCGTCTGCGCCGCGGCTGGCGCTCCGGCGAGCTGTTGATCGTCGCACTGGCGCTGGCGATCGCGGTCGCCGCAACCGGTGCCGTGCATCTGTTCACCGAACGCGTACGGATCGCGATCAGCGAACAGAGCGGTGACACGCTCGGCGCCGATCTGGTCTATCGCGCACGCGATCCGTTGCCGGCGGCGCTGCGAGAACGCATCGCGAATGCCGGCTTGCAGAGCGCCGACGCGACCCTGTTCAGCAGCATCGTGTTTGCCGGCGACAATTCGTCGCTGGCTTCGGTGAAAGCGGTCAGCGAAAACTATCCGCTGCGCGGTACGATCAAGCTCGCGGCCGCGCCGTTCGAGGATGGCCGCGACGTTCACCGCGTGCCGGCGCCCGGCGATGCCTGGGCCGATGCGCGACTGTGGCAGGACTTGCAGCTCAAGCCCGGTGCGACGCTGCAGCTGGGCCGTCTGACGCTGAAACTCGACGGCGTGATCACCGACGAACCGGGGCGTGGCGCCGGCTTCGCGGATCTTGCGCCGCGACTGATGATCAATGCCGCCGATCTGGCCGCCAGCGGCTTGCTCGGCGTCGGCAGCCGCGCGCAGTACGAACTCGGCGTTGCCGGCGATCGTGGCGCGCTCGCAACGCTGCGCGCCGAACCCTTGGCCGACGAGGTCAAGCTGACGACACCGCAGGACGCGCGGCCGGAACTGCGCAAGTCGCTTGATCGCGCCGGTCAGTTTCTCGACATCGCCGTGCTCGCCGCAACGCTGCTCGCGTGCGCGGCGGTGGCACTGTCGGCACGCCAGTACGGCGAGAAATTGCGCGACGAGATCGCGCTGCTCAAATGCCTCGGCGCGCGCCGCGCATTTCTGACGCAGGGCCTGCTGCTGCAATTGCTGTTGCTCGGCATCGCCGCCGGCGCGGTCGGCGCGGCACTGGCCTATGGCGCGCAGGCGGTGCTCGCGCGCGTGCTCGGCGGCCTGCTGCAACTCGATCTGCCGCCGGCGCCGCTACTGCCGCTGCTCGCCGCCGCCGCGCTCGGTTTGTTGCTGCTGCTCGGTTTCGCCGCACCGCCGATGCTGACGGCGCGCAACACGCCACCGATGCGCGTGTTCCAGCGCAGCGAAACCGGTTCGAACGCAACGCGTGGCATCACGCTGATCGCGCTCGCCACCGCTGCGGCGCTGCTGTGGTTCGCGACCGGCGACGTAAAGCTCGCCGGCTGGGTATTGCTCGGTGCCGGCGGTGCACTGCTGACGCTCGCGGCTTGCGCGTGGCTGCTGGTGCGGCTGCTGACGCCGCTGCGACGCGCGGCCGGCGGCGGCGGCTTCGCATGGCGCTTCGGCCTCGGCAATATCGTGCGGCGACGCGGCGCGACGATCGCGCAAGTCACCGCGCTCGGCCTCGCATTGCTGGCACTGTTGCTGGTGTCGGTGGTCCGCGAGGACCTGTTGTCGAGCTGGCAGAAAAAGCTGCCGGCCGATACGCCGAATCAGTTCCTGATCAACATCCAGACCGAACAGCTCGACGCGCTGAAGAGCTTCTTCGCGCAGCATGGTTACGCTGATCTGCAGCTGTGGCCGATGGCGCGCGGCCGGCTGGTCGCGTTGAACGGCAAGCCGGTGACCGCCGATTCGTTTCCCGATCCGGAAACGCAGCGCTGGATCAATCGCGACTTCAATCTGTCATGGAGCACAACGCTCAATCCCGACAACCGCATCACGCAGGGAAAGTGGTGGGGCGAGGCCGGCCGCGGCAAGCCGCTGCTGTCGGCCGACCAATACGCGATCGAACGCTTGAATCTGAAACTCGGCGACACGATGACGCTGGACTTCGCCGGTGAGCAGCAGACCTTCACGGTGACGAGCTTCCGCACCGTCGACTGGGACAGCTTCAAGCCGAACTTCTTTCTGCTGGCACCACCCGGCGCCGTGTCGGACCTCGTGCCGCGCCAGTACCTGACCAGTTTCTATCTGCCGCACGATCAGCGCACGCTGCTGCGCGAACTGGTCACGCAGTTTCCCAACGTGACGGTGATCGACATCGACGCGCTGATGACGCAGGTGCGCGGCATCGTCGAACGGATCATTCGCGCGGTCGAGTTCATCTTCGGCTTCACGCTGCTGGCCGGGCTCGCGGTATTGCTGGCGGCGATCGAAGGCACGCGCAGCGAACGCGTGCGCGAGACCGCGCTGCTGCGCACGCTCGGCGCGAGTACGGGACTGATTGCGCGCGGCCTGCTCGCCGAATACGCGGTACTCGGCGCACTGGCCGGCGGCATCGCCGCGGTCGCCGCGCAGCTGCTCGCCTGGGTACTGGCCGCGAACGTCTTTCATATCGCCTATGGTCCGCGGCCATTGCTGTGGCTGCTCGGCATGGCGATCGCCGCCGCCATCGTCTGCGCGCTCGGCTGGCTGTCGCTGCGCAGCACCTTGCGCACACCGCCGAACACGGTGCTGCGGCAAACCTGACAACCTGCATCCACACCGCCTGCTTCGTCGTACTACGACGGAGCAGGCGAGAAATGATGCAAACCCGGAAACGCGATCAGGTGTTCAAACTGCTGGGCCTGTGCGCGCTGTGTTCGGCGTTATCGGCGCAGGCGCTCGAACGCGTGCCGGCTTATGTGCCGGACAGCGACAGCGTCGTTCTCGAACGCGCGGCAGTCTCCAGTCCGCAGTTGCGCGAACTGAAGACCGCACGCGCGCGTTCTGAAGCCACACCGGAAGACACCGGGGCCGCGATCACCTACGCGCGTCTGGCGATCGAGCTGGGCCGCCAGCAGGCCGATCCGCGCTTTTACGGCAACGCCGAGGCCGCGCTGTCACCGTGGGACGGCGTGGCGCAAGCACCACTGGAAATCGCCTGGCTGCGCGCGGTGCTGCACCAGCAGCGCCATGACTTCGATGGTGCGCGTGCCGAGCTCGACGCGCTGCTGAGGCGCGAACCCGACTATCCGCCGGCCTTGCTGACGCGCGCCGTCATCAATCTCGTGCAGGGCCGGCCACGCGACGCGCAGCGCGACTGCGCGGCACTGATCGGCCTCGCCGGCGTCCGCGTGATCGGCAGTTGCGCCGCCGCTGCCGCCAGCGAACTGGGCCGCGCCGACAATGCGCTGAGCACGCTACAAGACTTGAATGACCGGCCGACGGACGGCGTGCCCTTCGACCAGCGCAGCTGGAGCCTGACGCTGGCCGCCGAGATCAACGCGCGCATGGAACACCACGATGCGGCGCAGAAGGCTTTTGATCGTGCCCGCGCAGCGATCGCCGCGGCTGGCGATCACGATCCGTATTTCCAGGTGGCCGAAGCCGACTTCCTGCTCGATCGGCAGCGACCGGCAATTGTGGTCGAACGCCTGCGCAATGAAACGCGCAACAACAACGCGCTGCTGCGACTGGCACTGGCTGAATCACAGTTGCCGGATGCCGATTCGCAAGCTGCCGCAAAACAGCACATCGAAATGCTCGGCGAACGCTTTGCCGCGACCCGTACGCGCGGTGAAGCGACGCATCGGCGCGAAGAAGCGCGCTACCTGCTGGAGCTGCGCCATGAACCGGCGGCGGCGTTGAAACTGGCGATCGCCAACTGGAGCGTGCAGCGCGAGCCGCTCGACGCGCGCATCTTTCTCGAATGCGCGGTCGCGGCGAAGGATCCGGCCGCTGCGCAGCCGGTGCGGGACTGGATGAC
>DATCXY010000446.1:0-7327 GCA_036570585.1 Solimonas sp.
CGCGTTGGTCAGCACGACGTCGTCGATGACCAGCGGCGCCGACGTCGGGTAATACTCGGCCGCGCGCACCTCGCCGAGGCCATGCAGCAGATTGACCGCACCGTGTTCACCGAAACCTTCGCAGGCCTTGCCGGTCCGCGCGTCGACGGCGATCAGCCGCGCGTCAAGCGTCGCCTCGAAGATGCGCGCGGCACAGACGGCGTCAACCGCGGCGTTTTCATCTTTCCAGTACGCGACGCCGCGACAGACTTTCGAGTAGACGTCCTTCAGGTTCGCGTGCGGATCGTGGGTCCAGCGTTCGGCGCCGCTTTCGGCATCGAGCGCGATGATGCGGTTGTACGGCGTGCAGAAGTACAGCGTGCGATCGATCATCAGCGGCGTGACTTCAAAAGCCGTCGCGCCCGCGCCGTTCTCGCCTTTCGAAAAATCACCGTGGTGATAAATCCATTTCGGCTTGAGGCGCACGACGTTGTACTTGTCGATCGCGGTCAGCGGCGAGTAGCGATCGCCGCCGGCGGCATTGCCGATCTCCGGCCATTGCGCAGTGCTGCCGGAATCGGCGCGCACCGCGAGCACGGCGAACATGAACGCCGATGCCAGACACCAGACCATCGTCTTGCTCATGCGCGGTCCTTCGCGTCGCCGAGGAAGACCGACTCGATCAATTCATGCAGCGCGGCCGTTGCCGGCAGTTCGACGCCGAGCGCGCGCGCACTGGCCAAGGCAGCGGCCAGGTCCTTGCGGCCCAGCGCCGCGAACGGCGCGAACGCCTTGCGCAGGGTGTCGACGCCGGCGGCGGCGAGCTGCTCGCGATTGCCGAAGAACGCTTCCATCTGCGGCGTCACCACGCCGTTGGCGCGGCCGACGTCGATCAGCAGTGTCGGGTCGAGTCCGCCGGCCTTCGCCAGCCGCACCCCTTCGTCGATCGCCGCGAACGCGGCGTAAGTCATCAGGTTGTTGCAGAGCTTGAGCGCGATGCCGCAGCCGGTCGGGCCGGCGTGAATGATCTTGTTCGCCCAGCAATCGAAGACCGGCCGCAAGCGTTCAACGATCGAGGTCTCGCCGCCGACCATCGCACACAGTGCCGCGCTCTCGGCGCCGGACGCGCCGCCGGTGATCGGCGCGTCGATCAGATGCAGGCCACGCGTCTGCGCGTCGCGGGCCCAGCGCAGCAGCGCGGCTTGCGTCACCGTGCTGTGGACCGCGATCACCGCATCCGGCGCCAGGTTTGCGAGCAGCCCATCGTCGTCATACAGCAGCGCCTCGACGTCGGCGTCGTCACGGACGCACAGGCCGATGACGCGACACTGCGTCGCGAGCGTGCGCGGGTTTGCTGCCGCATGTGCGCCGGCCGTGACCAGTTCGGCGACCGGCGTGGCCGCCACGTCGCAGACCCAGACCGGCTCGCCGAGCTTCAGAAGATGCTTCGCCATCGGCTTGCCGATATTGCCGAGTCCGATGAATCCGATCGCCACCTTGCTTCCCCTTGGCAGTTTCAGATCGTCACTGCGAGGAGCGCAGGGGCGCGGCATGCCGCGCCCAAGCAATCCAGCGGCGACACCAGATCGGACATTGCTGCTGGATGGCTTCGTCAGCCTGCGGCTGCCGCGCAATGACGAAAACGGGATACGCGTCGCTCATGCCGGCTTCCCGTCGTCCCACTCGCTCTCCAGCAGCTTCGGCGTCGGCACGTTCGGCCGCACTTCGATGAATTCGACGGCGACGCCCGGCGGATATTCGAAACAGCCGGCGAGCGCCTCGCCCATCACGTCCGGCTGCACGGCACCGTCGAACGTCGCGCCCTTTTCCAGCCACGCGCCCATTGCCCCGGGCAGCACCGCCGGATCGAAGTTGGCGATGCTGCCGGTCGCGACCGCGCCGGGGCTGAACAGGGTGACCATGATGTTGTCGCGCTTCACTTCGCCGCGCAGTTCGGCGGTGAAGTGGTCGAGCGCCGCTTTCGACGAGGAGTACAGCGCCATGTGCGCGAACTCGTTGTCGTTGCGCACGCTCGCCGACGAAACGTTGACGATGCGGCCGCCGCCACCGGCGCGCATGCGCGGGATCGCCAGCTGGCACGCGAACACCGCGCTGAAGAAATTGAGGTCGACCAGTTTGCGCATCTCGGCTTCGGGCGACTGTTCGATGCGCCGCGCAAACTGGAAGCCGACGTTGTTGACGAGTCCGTCGATGCGCCCCCATTTCGCGACCACCGCATCGAAAGCGGTTTCGAGCGCCGCGCGATCGCTGACGTCGACCGCGATCGGCATGACCCGCGTCGCATCGACGCTCGCTGTCGCATCACGCAGTGCCGCTTCACCGCGCGCGAACATCGCGACACGTGCGCCGCGTGCCAGCAGCGCCTGCGCCGTCGCCAGGCCAATGCCTTTCGACGCGCCGGTGACGATGATGACCTGATCCTGCACCCGCCAGTCGTGCTTCATCGATGGACTCCGTTCACGCGCGCATCAACTGGCCGCCGTCGACGTTCATGATCAGGCCGGTGACCCAGCCCGCGTCGTCGGACAGCAGGAACGCCAGCGCCTTGAGCAGATCGCCGGGCTGGCCGAGCCGCGCGATCGGCATCTGCGCGACCATCGCGTCGATGTACGGCTGCGGCACCTTGTCGCGCAGCGCCTGCGTGTCGGTCGGACCCGGCGCGATCGCGTTGACGCGGATGCCTTTGGGGCCAAGTTCGCGCGCGAGTACGCAGGTGATGCTGTTGAGCGCGAGCTTGGTGATCGAGTAGTAGTCGATGTTCATCCACGCTGCCGTCGATGACTGATTGACGATCGCCGCGCCCTGTTGCATGTGCGGCACGACCGCGCGCGTCATCACCACCGCGCCGAGCATGTTCACGCTGATGAGCTGGTTCAGATACGCGAGATCGACGCTCATCAGCGGATTGAAATCGAGATTGCCGAACATCGCCGCGTTGTTGACCAGATAATCGACGCGCCCGAACGCCGCGACAGTCTGCTCGGCGAGCGCCTTGGCCGAAGCCTCGCTCGCCACATCGACCTTGGCGAACAGCGCCTTGCCACCGGCTTTGCCGATCTCGTCGGCGACACGCCGGCCCTGCGTCTCGTTGATGTCGGCGACGACCACCGCGCAGCCGCGCGACGCGAGGCCTTTGGCGTAGCCCTCGCCGATGCCCTGGCCCGCACCGGTGACGATCGCGGCCTTGCCGGTGAACTGCTGTGTATCGGCCATCCGTTTCTCCCGTGTTCTGTTCGTGGTCCGGCTCAGCCCGCGTCCTGATCCGGCGGCAGCGTGACCGTCATGCCGTCCATCGCAGCGTTGACGATGACCTGGCAGCCGAGGCGGCTGACGTCCCTGCGATGCGTGACGGCGTCGAGCATTTGCAACTCGCCTTCCGTGGCATCGCCAATTTGCGCGTGCCAGTCTTCGCTCACGTAGCAATGACAGGTGGCGCATGAGCAGATGCCGCCGCACATGCCGAGCACGCCGGGCACCATGTTCAGCGTCGCGGCTTCCATCAGATTGGTGCCGGGTTCGGCGTCGACCTGATGTCGCGTGCCGTTGTCTTCGATGAAGGTGATCGCAACCATGTTCTGTCTGGAGTCCGGTGGGTCAGGCTGGAACGGCGACGGTCTTGGTCTGCAGGTATTCCTCGAAACCCTGCACCCCCATTTCGCGGCCGATGCCGCTTTGCTTGTAGCCGCCGAACGGCGAATCGGGCGCGAAGAAGTTGGCGCCGTTGACGTTCAGCGTGCCGCTGCGGATACGCCGCGCGATGCGCAGCGCGCGATTGGGATCGGCCGAGAAAATCGAGCCGGACAAGCCGTATTCCGAATCGTTGGCGATCCGCACGGCATCCTCGTCATCGTCGAACGCAATCGCGACCAGCACCGGCCCGAAAATCTCTTCGCGGGCGATGCGCATGTCGTTGCGGACGTCGGCGAACAGCGTCGGCTCGACCCACCAGCCTTTGGCCAGATGCGCGGGCTTGCCGCCGCCGCAGACCAGACGTGCGCCTTCGCGCTTGCCGATCTCGATGTAGTCGAGCACACGGGCGCGCTGTCGCGCACTGACCAGCGGTCCCATGATCTGCTGAGGCGCATGTTGATCGCCGAGCTGGATGTAGCCGAACATCGCCTTCAGGGTTTCCACGCCTTCGGCGTAACGCGACTTCGGCAGCAGGATGCGCGTGGTGATCGCGCAGCCCTGACCGGCGTGATAGCAGACCGCGAGGCCCGACAGCAGCGCGGTCGAAAAATCGGCGTCGTCGAGAATGAGGTTGGCGGACTTGCCGCCGAGTTCGAGAAAGACCTTCTTCACGGTCGCCGCGGCGCTGGCCATGATGCGACGCCCGGTCTGCGTCGAGCCGGTGAACGACACCATGTCGACGCGCGGGTCGGCGACCAGTTGCTCGCCGACCGCAGCCGGATCGGACGCGGTCAGCACGTTGAACACGCCGGCCGGCATGTCGGTTTTTTCGGCCACCAGCTGGCCGAGGATGGTCGCCGTCCACGGCGTTTCCGGTGCGGACTTGAGCACCACGGTGCAGCCGGCCGCGAGTGCCGGTGCGATCTTCGCCATGTTGATCTGGAACGGGAAGTTCCACGGCGAGATCGCCGCGACCACACCCGCCGGTTCGCGCCAGACCAGACGCCGGCTCGGCACGCCCATGGTGTTGGTGACCGGCAGTTCGCTGTCCCAGTCGTAGCGATCCATCAGCTCGATCACGTAATCGAGGATCGCGATCGGACCGTCGCCCTGCGGCCCGTTCTCGGTGATCGCCAGCGGCGCGCCGGTTTCGGCCACGACCTGCGCGCGCAGCGACGGCGCCGCTTCGCGCAATGCGTCGCGCAGCTGGATCAGGCAGCGCTTGCGCAAAGCGCGATCCGTTGCCCAGGCACTGTGGTCGAACGCGTGGCGTGCCGCGGCGATTGCGTCGTCGGCATCGTCGGCGCCGGCATCGGCGACTTCACCGATGATTTGTTCGGTGGCCGGATTGATGTTGGCGTAACGCTTGCCGCTTTTCGCATTGACGAGCTTGCCGCCTATCAGCAGACGTGATTCGCCGGCGACGCTCGTGGGGTTTTCAGCAACAGTCATGAACGGATTCCCGATTCAGGCGGCACGCGGCCGCAGCACATGCACACGCAGCATCAGCAGTCCGAAGATCACCAGCCACATGCCGTTGAACATCACCACCGACGCCAGCTGCGCGCCGGTCTGCCGGTAGGTCAGCATTTCCCAGATCAGATAGAAGCTGATCGCGTAGGTCATCATGCCGGCCATGAATGTCGCGAGGCCGCGATACCAGGCGCGGTCCTGGCGCTTGCTGACGAACACGATCACCGACAACACGTAGAACCACGAGAAGAAGAACATGTCGAGCTCATTGACGAGCTGCAGCCAGACCGGCGCGTCGTGATAGATCGGTTCCATCTGCACATACCCGAGCCACGCGCGACCGACCCAGCTGTCGCCACAGGGCCCAGCCGGGCCCAGCGTCAGGCCATGCCAGCCGCAGCCGAACACGAACAGCGGTGCGTACACCAGCGACATGAAGCTGGTGAACAGGAACAGCACGATCAGCAGACGGTCCAGCCAGCGCGACGCCATGTGTTTCCCCTCCCGATGCGGCGCCGCTGCATGAAAACGCGGCGACGTTTTGCCCGCCACTAGTTCACGCCTGCGACGGCCTGCTTTCATCCTCCGTTTGGAGGACGATTTGAAAACCTTGCCGCTGCAATGTTTTTGGCATGCACGCAGCCGCAGAAGCGTGCCCGGCGAGGAGACGGCAATGAGTGACGGACAACGGCATGGTGGTGATCTCGATTACACGGCGGATACGCTGAAGCGTTCGTCTGCGGCCACGGTGCAACGCAATCTGCAGACGATCCCGCGCATGGAAGACGGCTCGCCGCGCTATGCGCGCGGTTGGCACATGGTGGGTTGGAGCGACGAGTTTGCGGACCATGAAGTCGTGCCGCGCGATTACTTCGGCATGCGCCTGGCGTTCTATCGCGGCGAAGACGGCACGGTGCGCTGCCTTGACGCGTTCTGCCCGCATCTGGGCGCGGACCTTTCCGCGGGCAAGGTGATCGGCAACGAACTGCAGTGCCCGTTCCACAACTGGCAGTACAACGGCGCCGGCAAGTGCGTGAAGATTCCGTACTGCGACAAGATTCCGGCCAGGGCGAAGACGCGCTCGTTCCCGGTGCGCGAGATGAACGACACCGTGCTGATCTGGTTCGATCCGGAACACGGCGAACCGGATTACGAGATTCCGCCGCTTGCCGATTTCTTCCCCGCCGGCGCGACAGATTCACAGGGCTGGACCAAGGGCTGGCGACGCTTCCGCATCACGATCAAGACGCACCCGCGCGAGGTCATCGAGAACACTGTCGACAAGGGGCATCTGCTGCCGATCCATGGCTACGATGTCGACCAGTGGCTGCCGGTCTGGAATGGTCACATGACCGGCGAGCTGATGTGGGGCACGCACACACGGCTCGCTGCCGACGTGCAGGACGACAAGCTCTACGTGCGCTCGATCAGCCACGGTCCGTCGTACCAGTACACCTGGCAGACGCAGGATTCGCAGCAGTTCGACTCGGCGATTCTCACCGCCTGGTGCCCGATCGATGAAAACACGCTGGAGTACTGGTTCGGCGTGATCGTCAAGGCCAATGCCGCCGAGTTCCCCGCGGAAATGCTGGAAGCCGCGGCGCAGGGCTATTGCGAGGCGTCGTATCAGGCGTTCATGGAGGATGTCTACATCTGGGAACGCAAGCTGTACCGGCCGGAACCGACGCTGTGCGCGAACGATGGGCCGATCGCCAAGCTGCGGCGCTGGTACCTGCAGTTCTACACCGATCGTGCGAAGTTGGCCAAGCCGCTGCACAACCATAATCACGAATGGACGGTGCACGACCTGCGCGACCGGCAGTCCGAGGTCATCGCCGCCCAGGAGGCCGAACCGGTATCGGCCTGACTCATCCATTCGAGAGGACGCGCCGATGGCCAAATGGGAATGCACGATCTGCGGGCACATCTACGACGAGGAACTGGGCGATCCCGACACGGGCATCGCACCGGGCACGCGCTTCGAGGACATTCCCGATGACTGGGTCTGTCCGGAATGCGGCGCCGGCAAGGACGCCTACGAGAAGATCGGGTAGCACTCCAGAAGGAGAAGCAGGACGAATTCCCTCTCCCCGCTTGCGGGGAAAGGGAGCAGGTTCGGAGGAAAGACGATGAGCACTGATGATGCGAGTGCAACCGGCAACAGCTCGCGCCGCACCTTCCTGCGCAAGCTCGCGCTGGCCTCGGCCGGCGCCGCGAGCACGGC
>DATCXY010000447.1:0-5009 GCA_036570585.1 Solimonas sp.
AGAGCCAGGTGACGCTGCAGTCGAGCGACGCTACAGTGATCGCGCCGGTCATTGGCTATGTTTCGGCACTGAAGGCGGGGACCGCCAATATCACCGCGAGCTTTCCGGTCATTGGTGCCGATGGTGATCCGGTCTATGACGACGTCGATCCAGTCACTTCGGCGCCGATCTCGATCACGGCCGGTGAGCGCACATTCAAGAGCCTGGCGATTGCGCCGTCTGACGAGCAGACACTGACCGCGCTCGATGATCTGCAGTATTCGGCGATCGCGACATTTGCGGACGACACCACGCAGGACATCACGCGTCACGTGTTCTGGTCGGTCTCCGACGCCTCGGTTGCTGCGATCGGCAACAATCAGACGATCAAATCAGGCGATCTGTTCTCGCTGACGATCCCGACTGACGGTCCGCTGTCAGTCGACGTCACCGCGATGCTCGGCACCGGCGACGATGCACCGTCAGCGACCGTGCCGCTGAAGATTCAGGCCCTGGATTAGTTAGACCTGGGCCCGCGCCCGGAGGATAGAAAGATGGCTGCCGCACTGAAACTTGACGAATTCAATCTGCTGGATGACGGCGAATGCGATGCGCGCATCGTTGCCGCCAAGAAAATTCTCGGCAAGCGGCTTTGCATCCTCGGCCATCATTACCAGCGCAATGAGGTGTTCAAGCACGCCGATTTCACCGGCGACTCGTTGAAGCTGTCGCAACTCGCCGCGAATTCGGATGCCGAGTTCATCGTGTTCTGCGGCGTGCATTTCATGGCTGAAGTGGCCGACATTCTGACCTTCGGCAAGCGCACCGTGATCCTGCCGGACCTCGCTGCCGGCTGTTCGATGGCGGACATGGCCAATCTCGTCAAGGTCCGCAAGTGCTGGGCCGAGATTTCCGAAGTGCTCGACCCCGACCAGCACGTCACGCCGGTCACGTACATCAATTCGGCCGCCGATCTGAAGGCATTCTGCGGCAGTCATGGTGGCATCGTCTGCACGTCGAGCAATGCGCGTGCCGTGCTGGAATGGTCGTTCGCGCGTCGCGAGAAAGTGCTGTTCTTCCCGGACCAGCATCTCGGCCGCAACACCGCGAAGAACATGGGTATTGGCCTGGACGAGATGATTGTCTGGGATTTCACCAAGCCGCTCGGCGGCAACACGCCGGAACAGATCAAGGCCGCCAGGATGATCCTCTGGCGCGGCTTCTGCTCGGTGCACCAGATGTTCCAGCCGGTCCATATCGAGAACTTCCGCAAGCGCGTACCGAACGGCAAGGTCATCAGCCATCCGGAAAATGCGCTCGCGGTCTGCGAAGCCAGCGACTACGTCGGTTCGACCGAATACATCCTGCGCACGGTGCGGGCGTCCGAGCCCGGCGACCACTGGCTGATCGGCACCGAGCTGAATCTCGTCAATCGCGTTGCAGACGAGATGAAAGACAAGGGTGTGACGGTGGAGTTCATGTCGCCGACCGTGTGCATGTGCTCGACGATGTTCCGTACCGATCCGCAGCATCTGGCGTGGACGCTCGACAATATCGTGGCCGGGCAGCCGGTCAATCGCATTCGCGTGCCGGAAGAAGTGGCCGAGCCGGCTCGCAAAGCGCTCAATCTGATGCTTGAGGTTGTCGACTGATTTTGCGCTCGCTGCGCGCCGACTCCTGAGTCCGACGACGCTGGAAGATCGATTCCTCAACTGCTAGGGTCCGAGCTTGGCGTTGCGCGAGCATCGCGGCCGCATCCTTGCAGCAGTGGAGATCGACGTGGTCCAGAACGAATTGCTGGTTGCTGCGATTCAGCTAGAAACGAAGGACGGTGACGTCGCCGCCAATATCGAATTGGCCGAGCGTATGGCGAGCGAAGCCTTCGACAAAGGCGCAGCGGTCGTCGGGCTTCCGGAGTTCTATACCGGCAGAATCGCGCCATCGGACGAAGCCTTCAACATCGTCCTTCCAGCGGCGAACAAGGCGATCGACATGATGGTGCGGCTCGCCAGGAAGTACGGTGGTCGCATCGGCGGTTCCATGCTGGCCGCCGACAACGGCGAGATCTACAACCGTTACGTGTTGGCCGAGCCGGATGGCAAGCTCCATCGTCACGACAAGGATCTCCCGACGATGTGGGAGAACGCCTTCTATATCGGCGGTGCGGATGATGGCGTCTGGGAAACCGGTATCGGCACGCTGGGCGCAGCCGTTTGCTGGGAGCTGGTACGGCATCAGACCATTCGCCGCATGCAGGGTCGCGTGCAGTTCGCGATGACCGGTACGCATTGGTGGACGATGCCGGAGAACTGGCCGATCACAGAACCCTTGCTGCGTGCCATTGGCCAGTACAACCGCTACATGAGCGAGCAGGCGCCGGTCGAGTTCGCCCGGCGGCTTGGGGCGCCGGTCTTGCAGGCCAGCCATTGTGGGCCGTTGTCCGGCAAATACCTGGTGCTGCCCGGCACCGATCTCGGTTTCGAGATGCGATCGCACTTCGTCGGCGCCAGCCAGATCGTCGATGCGCAAGGCAAGGTGCTCGCGAGCCGCAATACCATGGAAGGCCCGGGTATCGTGATGGCGAAGATCACGCCGGCCGTCACCGCGCCGGTGATTCGCTCAGACCCGAACCGGTTCTGGATTCCGCATCATGCCTTGTTCATCAAGGCGTACTGGTATCACCACAACTTCGTCAACAAGAGCGCGTACCGGAGATACGGCCGGCGGCTCGGATTGGAAGCGGCCGCCCGCAACACCAGCGTCGGGGAATAAGGACATAGATTCCTGACGACAGCCACGAATGACCGACGCTAGGACTTCCGGGCTTTCTTCACAGCTCGCTTCTTCACCGGCGTCCGCGGCACTTTCTTGGTTGTCTTGCGTGGCGTCGTGGCCACCTTGGCTGCCGCTTTCGACGATACCTTCTCGTCGAGCACCCTTTTGATGTGCTCGCCATCTTCGATCAGCTCGAACTGATCCGAGATCAGCTCGCCGACCTGGCGATTGATGCGCCGGATCGTCTCGTAGACCGTGCCGATCGTGCGCTGCTGTTTGTCACGCAGGCGCAGCTTGTCGTCGTCGAGCAGGCCGGCCTTCTCCAGCATCTCGAACGGCAGGGCGGCGATCTGCTGATGAATCGCCTCGACCGAGCTTGCGCCGCGGTCGACGGCCTGCTGCACCAGATCCTTGAGGAGTTCGAGTCGCTGCAGCGTTTTCATCTTGGGCTTCACGTTTCGGCCAGAACCGGATGGGTCCGGCGCGACGGTAGCGCATGGCGGAACACTTTGCCCAGTACCGTGCCGTACTGGTGCGCGAAGCTTGCGGTGTTGTAGGCGATGCCGTATTTCGCGCAGATCGCCTGCACACGCGGGGCGATCTCGGCGTAGCGATGCGCCGGCATGTCCGGAAACAGGTGGTGTTCGATCTGATGGCTCAAGTGGCCGCTGAGCACATGGAATGCGCGGCTGCCTTCGATGTTGGCCGAACCGCAGAGTTGGCGGTAATACCAATCGCCACGGGTTTCGTTTTCGCTGTCGGCTTCGCTGAACACGGCGGTGCCCTCCGGGAAATGACCGCAGAAGATGATCGCGTACGACCACAGATTGCGAATCAGGTTGGCGATCAGATTGCCGAGCAACACGCGCGGCGCGTTCCAGAATGTCAGCAAGGGGAACAGCACGTAGTCCTTCAGCAACTGTTTGCGGATCTTCTTGTGGAACGGCCGGCTGCGCTCGCCGAGTTCCTTGAGGCTCATCTTGCCGTCGAGGAAGCGCTCGGCCTGCACGTCATGACCGCCGACGCCGAACTCGAAGGCGAGCGCCAGGATCGCGTTCCAGACCGGCTGCAGCAGGAAGAACGGATGCCATTTCTGCTCGTCCGACATGCGCAAGATGGTGTAGCCGAAATCACGATCCTTGCCGAGGATGTTGGTGTAGGTGTGATGCTCGTAGTTATGGAAGTGGCGCCACATGCCGGCATCGCAGACGTTGTCCCACTCGTAGCGCTGCGAATTCAGCTTCGGATCATTGGTCCAGTCGTACTGGCCATGCATCACGTTGTGGCCGATCTCCATGTTCTCGACGATCTTGGCGTGCGCGAGTGCGGCGACACCGACGATGAACGTGATCGGATCGAAGCCAAGGCCAATCATCGCGCGACCGGCGATCGCGCTGCCGCGCGCACGACGGATCATGTGACGGATGTGCGCGACGTCTTTTTCGCCAAGCGAGCTCATCACCTCGTCGCGGACGGCGTCGAGGTCGGTTTGCAGCGCGACGGCATCTTCGCGGCTGAGACGTTTGCGGTTCAGTGTGCTCATGTTCAGAGGTCCAGTTCGAGGTCGCTGCGCGGGGTACTGACGCAAAGACGGATCCATTCGTCGGCGCCGCTGGAGCGTTCGCCGGTAACGAGGTTTTCGACGGTGCCGCTGCGTTTGTGGCAGAGGCAGGTACGACAGACGCCGATGCGGCAGCCGTAGGCCGGTTTCAGGCCGGCGCGTTCGGCCGCCGGCAGCAGCGCTTCGCCGGCTTCGGTCGTGAAGATGCGTTCCGAGCGCGCGCAGCGCACTTCCGAGGCTTCGCCGCTTTCGAGCTTGCGCGGCGCGGCGCCGAAGCGTTCGAGACGCAGGCGTTCACTGATGCCTTGCGCCGCCCAATGCGATTCGATGTCGGCCATGAACGCGGCCGGTCCGCACAGCCAAGTATCGCGTTCGGCGTAGTCGGGAACGCTGGTCAGCAGTGCTTCCGGCGTCGGCCGGCCAGCGCGGGCGCTGTGCCAGTGGATGATCTGCAGCGCGGGCCAATCCTTGGCCAATTCGCGCAGTTCGCTGGCGAAGATCTGGTCACCGGCATCGCGACAGATGTGCACGAGGCGTACATCGCCGCTGAATCCGCCGGCGCGGCTGCGCGCACGCAGTTCGTGCAGCAGCGCGAGCATCGGCGTGATGCCGCTGCCGGCGCTGAGCAGCAGCAGGTTCGAATCGGTATCGGCCAGCACGAAGTCGCCGTCGGCCTCGCCGAGTGTGACGATGT
>DATCXY010000448.1:0-5050 GCA_036570585.1 Solimonas sp.
GCTGCCGCCGAATGCGCCAAGCACCGTGGTCAGGCCATTGGCCAGCGCCTGACCGGCGATACCGCCACTACCCTGCGGCGCCCAGGTCGGCGCCGCGCCGATATGTTGTGCCGACAGCGCAGACAAGGTGATCAGCAGCACCATCCATGCCGCGACGCGCACGCCACGCGGCATCCGCGCGCCAGGCGCCGCTTCACTGAAGATGCGGATGCCGATCAGCAGCACGGCCCACGGCAACAGGAACGCGACATAGCCACACAGCGAGAGCAGAACATCGGCGATCCAGGCACCGATCGGTCCGGCCAGATTCTGCACCGGCGCACCACTGCCCGACGATGACCAGCCCGGGTCGTCGGGACTGAAACTGGCGAGCGTGACGAGCAGGAACAGCGACAGGCCAAGGCAGCCGAGCATCGCTGCCTCGCGGGGGAGGCGTTCGAGCCAGCCGGGACCGGCGGCTTCATCGGTGGCGTGCGGTTTGGCTTTGAACATGCGTAGGAAAAAGAGGCCGTTTCGGCCGAAAAAGGGGCAGCGCTGATCCGACCAAGTATAGCGGGCATGCCGGTACATCGCGGACCACTTGAAAGCCACGGCAAAACCGTCATATTGGGATCAAGCCCCTCACGACTTGAACGTCACCTACGCAAGATGAGCCAGCAAATTCGTCATTTTGTTCTCACCCCGGAAGGCGGCATCCGCGAATTCACATCGGATCAGGCCGCCGGCATCGCAGCGGGTGCCAGCCGCCTGCCGGAATTCGCAAATCACGATCTGCGCTACCTGCAACTGACGATGAAGGACAACATGTCCAGCGGCGAGCTGAAGATCCAGACTGCCGGTGCGCGCATCCGCTTTGATGAGGAAGGCCGCATGACTGAAGCCGGCCCACCGGTGGAAAGCGAGCCGATCACGCACTTCGAGCACGACGCGGTCGTACAGTGGGTATTGCGCGATGTGCCGGTCGCCGCGGCGACTTTCCATTAGAGCCGACACGCCCTGCTTGGTCGGCAGCGACATTTCGCCGTAAACGATTCACGCCGGCTCGTCGCCTGCGTATGCTAGCGAGGCACCCATACGAGGCCGCTTCGCGACGATGGAAAGCCCGATCCGCCTGCATTGGCTGGACCCGCGCAATCCGCACCAGCCGTTCCCGCCCGCACATCTGGCGATGCGCGATCCGAACGGGCTGCTCGCGATAGGCGGCGATCTGTCGCCGACGCGTCTCGTCCGCGCTTACCGACAGGGCATTTTCCCCTGGTACAACCCGGATGAGCCGGTGCTGTGGTGGTGTCCGGATCCGCGCACCGTGCTTGAGCCGGACCAGTTCCACGTCTCGCACAGCCTCAAGAAATCGATCCGGCGGCGCGACTACGCACTCAGTTTCGATCGCGCATTCGATACGGTGCTGGAGGCCTGCAGTGGTGAGCGCGTCCGTAGCCACGGCACCTGGCTGGGCGAGGACATGCGCCACGCCTACATGGAACTGTTCAATCGTGGTCAGTCCCATAGCGTTGAAGTGTGGCGAGACGGGCAGCTGATCGGGGGGCTGTACGGCGTCACGCTGGGCCGCATCTTCTTCGGCGAGTCGATGTTCTCGCGTGCAAGCGACGCATCCAAACTCGCACTGTACTGGCTGTGCCAGCAACTGCAGCGCTGGGATTTTGAAATGATCGATTGTCAGGTCAGCTCACCGCACCTGCTCAGTCTCGGCGCGCATGAAATCGCGCGTGAACCGTTCCTGAAGCGGATTGCGGTCGCGGTCGAGATGGCGGCAGCCAACAGAAGCTGGCGGTTTGACGCCGATGTGCCCAACGACGCGCGGCACGGGCCGGCCACATGACGCAATCACTACGCCTGTTCCTCAGCACCGAACATGCCTGTGGTTACCTGCCCGGCCTGCTTGCGCGCAGTGCATTCGTCGATCCGGAAGCTGGCCTGGGCGCCACGCACTACGAACGGCTGCTCGAACTCGGCTTTCGGCGCAGCGGTGATCACACCTATCGCCCCCATTGTCGCGACTGCGCGCGCTGCGTACCGGTGCGCGTCGATGTCCACCAATTCTGCGCCGATCGTAGTCAGCGTCGCTGTTTCAACCGCAATTCCGATCTGCAAATCACGATCGAACGCCAACTCAGCGACGAGCATTACGCGCTTTATCGCGCTTACCTGCAGGCACGCCACGCCAGCGGCGGCATGGATCCACAGGATCGCAAAGCGTTCCACGCCTTCCTCGAATGCTCGTGGCTGGATGTGCGCTACTGGTGTTTTCGCGACGGCGAACAATTGCTCGCTGTCGCCGTCGTCGATCATCTGCCGCGGGCGCTCTCGGCGGTCTATACCTTCTTTGATCCGGAGGCACAGGCGCGCGGCCTCGGAACGCTGGCGGTGCTCGAACAAATCCGCCTCGCGCGGCTGTCCAATCTCGACTATGTCTATCTGGGCTACTGGGTAGAAAGCAGCCGCAAGATGGATTACAAGCGCAGATTCCATCCGCTGGAAGCGCTGCAGGGGACGCAATGGCGTGCGCTGGACGTAGACAAGACCCGCCAGATCGACATCCCGGAAACCATCGCGAGTTGATGCGCGGGAAGGCTTTCCTGATAATGCCGCCCTTCTAACAGATCTGTAGAGGCGTATGGCGAAGGAAGACCACATTGAGATGGCGGGCGTAATTCTGGACACGCTGCCCAATACGACGTTCCGTGTGAAGCTGGAGAACGGCCACATTGTCGTCGCGCACATCTCGGGGCGGATGCGCAAGCACTACATCCGCATTCTGACCGGCGACAAGGTCAAGGTCGAGCTGACGCCGTACGACCTGAGCAAGGGTCGCATCACGTTCCGCGACAAGTAAAGTCCGAGCGGCGGGGGTCCAACGCCGCAGTGCGGGGGATCCGGTGTCGCGAGTGGCATGGTGCAACGAAAAAGCCCGCTTCCGCGGGCTTCGTCGTTTCTCATCCTGAAAGATTCAGACCGGTTCGAGTTGTGTCGCCTTCTCGCGACCTTCTATCTCGAAGTCGAGCTGATCGTTCTCGCCCAGTTGCACGTGCACGCGGCCACCATTGGCGAGCTTGCCGAACAGCAGCTCCTCGGCCAGTGGTCGCTTCAGGCTTTCCTGAATGATGCGCGCCATCGGACGGGCACCCATTTTCGCGTCGTAGCCACGATCGGCGATCCACAGGCGCGCCGATTCATCGACATCCAGCTGCACGTTCTTGTTGCTGAGCTGCTCTTCGAGTTGCAGGATGAACTTGTCGACCACGCGCAGGATCTCGCGTCGCTCCAGCGGCGCGAACTGCACGATCGCGTCGAGGCGGTTGCGGAATTCCGGCGTGAACATCTTGCGCATCACTTCGATCGCATCGGTGGTGTGATTCTGCTCGGTGAAACCGACCGAGCGTCGCGCCGACTCCTCGGCACCGGCATTGGTCGTCATCACCAGGATGATGTTGCGGAAATCAGCTTTTCGACCGTTGTTGTCGGTCAGCGTGCCGTGGTCCATGACCTGCAGCAGCAGGTTGAAGACATCCGGGTGCGCCTTCTCGATTTCGTCGAGCAGCACCACCGCATGCGGATGCTTGATCACGCCTTCGGTCAGCAAACCACCCTGATCGAAGCCGACATAGCCCGGCGGTGCGCCGATCAGGCGCGACACCGTGTGTCGCTCCATGTATTCCGACATGTCGAAGCGGATCAACTCGATACCCATCAGTTGCGCGAGCTGGCGCGTGACCTCGGTCTTGCCGACGCCGGTGGGCCCCGCGAGCAGGAAATTGCCGATCGGCTTGTCCGGGCTGCCAAGCCCGGAGCGTGACAGCTTGATGCAGGCCGTCAGCTGTTCGATCGCGTTGTCCTGGCCGTAGATCACCAGCTTGAGATCGCGCTCCAGCGTCGCCAGCTTGTCGCGGTCGTTGCTCGACACGCTTTTCGGCGGGATCCGCGCGATGCGCGCAACGGTTTCCTCGATGTCGCGCACCTGCACGGTCTTGCGACGCTTCGATTCCGGCAGCAGGCGCAGCCGCGCCGCTGCTTCGTCGATGACGTCGATCGCCTTGTCCGGCAGATGGCGGTCGGTGATGTGGCGGTGCGATAGCTCCACCGCAGTGCGCAGCGCGCCGCGCGTGTACTGGACCTGGTGATGATCCTCGAAGCGCGCACGCAGTCCTTCGAGAATCTTGACGGCATCTTCGACGCTCGGCTCGCCGACGTCGATCTTCTGGAAGCGCCGCGCCAGCGCGCGATCCTTTTCGAAGATGCCGCGAAATTCCTGATAGGTCGTTGAGCCCATGCAACGCAGTTCACCCGACGCGAGCAGCGGCTTGAGCAGGTTCGACGCATCCATGACACCGCCGCTGGCGGCGCCGGCGCCGATGATCATGTGGATTTCGTCGATGAAGACGATCGAACCGGGCCGCTTCTGCAACTCGGTGATGACCGCCTTGAAGCGCTTTTCGAAATCGCCCCGATACTTGGTGCCGGCGATCAGGCTGCCCAGGTCAAGACTGTAGACGACCGCGTTCTTGAGCAGGTCCGGAACCTTGCCTTCAACCACCAGCCACGCGAGACCTTCGGCGATCGCGGTCTTGCCGACCCCAGCCTCGCCGACCAGCAGCGGATTGTTCTTGCGGCGGCGGCACAGCGTCTGCATGACGCGCTCGACTTCCAGATCGCGGCCGATCAGCGGGTCGACGCGCCCTTCCGCGGCGCGTTCATTGAGATTGATCGCATATTGTTCCAGTGCGCCTTGGGTCTGGCCCTTCTCGCCACCGTCCTCGCTCTGTTCCTGATCAATCGGCTTTTCCTGCGCAGCGCCATTCTTGGCGATGCCGTGCGAGATGAAATTGACGATATCAAGCCGCGTCACGCCCTGCTCGCCGAGCAGGAACACAGCATGCGTGTCCTTCTCCGAGAAGATCGCGACCAACACATTGAGCGTCGACACTTGCTTCTTGCCGGCGGCCTGCACGTGATAGATCGCGCGCTGCAATACGCGCTGAAACGATAGCGTCGGCTGTACCTCGTGCTTCTCGACGTCGCGGATCGACTGAAT
>DATCXY010000449.1:0-6208 GCA_036570585.1 Solimonas sp.
TTCGCGACCGGTGACCGGATCGCGAGCCCAGACCAGGTCGTAGACGGACTCGACTTTCTGGATGTACATCGCCAACCGCTCGAGGCCGTAAGTGATCTCGCCGGCGACCGGCCGGCATTCGAGACCGCCGACCTGCTGGAAGTACGTGAACTGCGTGACTTCCATGCCATTCAACCAGACTTCCCAGCCGAGGCCCCAGGCACCGAGTGTCGGCGATTCCCAGTTGTCCTCGACGAAGCGGACGTCATGCGTCAGCGGGTCGAACCCCAGTTGCCGCAGCGACTGTAGATACAGATCCTGGATGTTGGCCGGGCTCGGCTTCATCAGCACCTGAAACTGGTAGTAGTGCTGCAGGCGGTTCGGGTTTTCGCCGTAACGGCCATCGGTCGGGCGACGGCTCGGTTGTACGTAGGCGGTATTCCATGGCTCGGGGCCGACCGCACGCAGGAAGGTCGCCCAATGAAACGTGCCGGCGCCCATTTCCATGTCCATCGGCTGGACGATGACACATCCCTGTTCGGCCCAGAATTTCTGCAGCGTGAGGATCAGGTCCTGGAACGTCATGATGGCGGCGCGCGGTGCGTGGAGAAAGACTTGCGAGTATAGCAATGGCGCGTTGCGGTCCCCGCTGGCTGTATAGTGCCGCGCCATGTACACACTCAAGAATCTCCTCGCCAACAATCAGGTCTGGGCGCAGGAAAAGCTCGCCCAGGATCCGCAATTCTTCAAGAATCTCGCCGCGCAGCAGCGGCCGGACTTTCTGTGGATCGGCTGCGCCGATTCGCGGGTGCCGGCCAATGAGTTGCTTGGCTTGCCGCCGGGCGAGGTGTTCGTGCACCGCAATGTCGCGAACGTGGTCATTCACTCCGACTTCAACTGCCTGAGCACGATCCAGTACGCGGTGGACGTGCTCAAGGTCCGGCACATCATGATCGTCGGTCACTACGGCTGCGGCGGTGTCGGTGCGGCGCTCGACGATCTGCGGGTTGGCATCGCCGACAACTGGCTGCGGCATGTCCGCGATATCGCCGAACGGCACGAAGAGCGGCTGAAGGCGATTGACGATCATCAGCAGCGCTACGACCGGTTGTGCGAGCTCAATGTCATCGAGCAGGTCGCGCATGTTTGCCAGACCACCATCGTCGAGGATGCCTGGCAGCGGGGCCAGACCGTGATCGTGCATGGCTGGGTTTACGGCCTGCATGATGGTTGTCTGCGCGATCTGGACGTGAATATCGCCTCATCGGCGGAGCTGGCACCGGCGCGCAAGGCCGCCGTCGACGCCGCCTTTGCCCGTAGCCGATAGCGCTGCCGGCGGATGATTCCGGTACGATACCGCGCCCGCTTTTTTCCGTCCCTGCGCCGTGCTCTGGCACGCTTCGTGCTGGACTGGGACGCACGCTGACGGGCTTGAACCGCCGGCGATTCGTACTGCTCAACGCCCTTTTAGGAGGCACCGATGTCGGGTCATGACGTTCTGAAGACCATCAAGGACAAGGAAATCAAATATGTCGATTTCCGTTTTTGCGATACGCGCGGCAAGGAACAGCACGTCACCGTGCCCTCGCACACGATCGAAGAAGAGTTGTTCACCGATGGCAAGATGTTCGATGGCTCGTCGATCGCCGGCTGGAAGGGCATCAACGAATCCGACATGATCCTGCTGCCGGACGCCTCGACCGCGTTCGTCGACCCGTTCTTCGACGATCCGACGCTGGTGATTTCCTGCGATGTCATCGAGCCGGCCACCGGCCAGGGCTACGGCCGTGACCCGCGTTCGCTTGCCAAGCGCGCCGAGGAATATCTGAAGTCGACGGGTATTGCCGACACCGCGTTCTTCGGTCCGGAAAACGAATTCTTCATCTTCGATTCGGTCCGTCACGATTCCGGCCTGAAGGGCTGCTTCGTCGAGATCGATTCGGTTCACGCCTCCTGGAACTCGGGCAAGGACTACGCCGAAGGCAACACCGGGCATCGTCCGGGCGTGAAGGGCGGCTACTTTCCGGTGCCACCGGTCGACGGCCTGCAGGACATCCGTTCGGCGATGTGCACCACGCTCGAAGAAGTCGGCATGCCGACCGAAGTGCACCATCATGAAGTCGCGACTGCCGGCCAGTGCGAGATCGGCGTCAAGTTCGGTACGCTGACCAAGAAGGCTGACGAAGTCCTGAAGCTGAAGTACGTCGTGCAGAACGTCGCCCATCAGTTCGGCAAGACGGCGACCTTCATGCCGAAGCCGATCGTCGGTGACAACGGTTCGGGCATGCACGTGCACATGTCGCTGGCCAAGGACGGCAAGAACCTGTTCTCCGGTGACAAGTACGGCGGCCTGTCGGAAATGGCGCTGTACTACATCGGCGGCATCATCAAGCACGCCAAGACGATCAACGCGTTAACCAATCCGGGCACCAACAGCTACAAGCGCCTGGTCCCGGGCTTCGAGGCGCCGGTGCTGCTGGCCTACTCGGCGCGCAACCGTTCGGCGTCGATCCGCATTCCGTACGTGGCCAATCCGAAGGGGCGACGCATCGAAGTGCGCTTCCCGGACTCGCTGGCCAATCCGTACCTCGCGTTCGCGGCGATGATGATGGCCGGTCTCGACGGCATCCAGAACAAGATCCACCCGGGCGAAGCCGCGGACAAGGATCTCTACCATCTGCCGCCGGAAGAGGACAAGAAGATCCCGCGCGTCTGCCATAGTCTCGACATGGCGCTGGAAAGCCTGGACAAGAATCGCGAGTTCCTGACCAAGGGTGGCGTCTTCACGGACGATCTGATCGATGCCTACATCGAACTGAAGATGCAGGAGGTCACGCGGTTCCGCATGACCACGCATCCGATCGAGTTCGACATGTACTACTCGCTCTAGCCCGAGGCACGGCTTTCGGGAACGATCCCCAGCATTTGTCGAAATCGTTCCACTGAAGCACGAAAAAGCCCCGCCGATCCGGCGGGGCTTTTTTTTTGCGCCGCCTGCGTTAGGCTGCCGGCATGAAGGGGGCGCTCATACTCTGGCTGTGCCTGTTCGCGGCAACCGCTGCCGCGGACGATGCCGTCTATCGCTATATCGACGCCAATGGCGTTGCGCATTACACCGATCGTGCACCCGATCGCCATGCCAGGCCCATCCATCTGGCGCCCCTGTCCGGCCCGCGCCCCACGCAGCGGTCGCAAACCTTCTACTCGCCCGAAGCGCTGCGCGAAGCGGCGCGCTTCTCGGTGCGGGTCGAATCGCCGACGCCCGGCGAACGGCTCGACTCCGGCGCGACGCCGATCATTGCAGCTGCCAGTGTGATGCCGGCGCTCGTTTCGGGCTTTCACCTGGTTTATCAGGTCGACGAGCGTGCGGTGACGGCACAGCCGGTCGATGCGTTGAGCATCGCCTTGCCGCCCTTGGACCCCGGGGTTCATGAGCTGCGGGTGGTGCTGCTCGATGCGCAGGGCCGCGAGTTGGCGCGATCGCCAACGTCCTCGTTCGAAGTCGGACGCACCACAATGGCCCGAAATGCACCAAAACGGGAATGACGCACTAAAATAGTGCAGTGCCGTTGCCGGCACGTCGCTTGGACGCCTTTACGCCATGGCCTGCATCTTGCGTTGGCATCTCCAATGAAATTGGGTATGCGCAGCCGCGTGACCGCGGACGACGTTCATGACGGCCTCACCACGGCGGTGCTGGCCCTTGATGATCGCCTGCAGATCTCAACCGTCAATGCCGCGGCCGAAGGACTTTTTGAAATTTCACGGCGTCTCGCGCTGGGCACGCCGCTGCGCGAGGCGATCGTGCCGTTCGCCCCGCACGAGCGGCGCTTGCGTGACGCCCTGGACAGTTCAACCGGTTTCATCGAGCGCGAGCTGAAACTGTTGCGGCATGGCAGCGTGCCGGTCACGGTCGATCTGACGGTCACGCCATTCGTCATCGACCGCAAACCGGGTCTGCTGCTCGAAATGGTCGCGCTCGACCGGCACCTGCGGATTTCCCGCGACGACATGCTGCAGACGCAGTTCGACGCCAGCCGCGAACTGATCCGTGGGCTCGCGCACGAAATCAAGAATCCACTCGGAGGCATTCGCGGCGCCGCGCAACTGATGGAGCACGAGTTCCCGGATTCGCAGCATCGCGAATACACGCGCGTGATCATCCGTGAAGTCGATCGTCTGCAGAATCTCGTCAATCGCATGCTCGGGCCGAACCGGGCGCCGCAGAAGTCATTGCTCAACATCCATGAACTGCTCGAACACGTGCGACGGTTGGTGCAGGCCGAAGCGCCGGCCGAGGTCACGCTGCTGCGCGACTACGATCCGAGCATTCCGGAAATCACGATCGATCGTGAACAAATCATCCAGGCCGTGCTGAATGTGCTGCGCAATGCACTGCAGGCTGTCGGGAGCGCCGGCACCATCATCTTGCGCACGCGCACGCGGCGGCAGGTGACGGTCGGCGGCACGCGCCACAAGCTGATGGTGCAGATCGACATTGAGGACAGCGGTGGCGGGGTTCCGGCCGGCATGCTCGACAGGATTTTCTACCCGATGGTGACGACGCGCGCCGACGGCACCGGCCTCGGCCTGCCACTATCGCAATATCTCGTGCACAGCCACGGCGGTCTGATCGAGTGCCGGTCGCGGCCGGGCTGCACGGTGTTCTCCCTCTATCTGCCCATCGAGTTCACATGAAGACGCCTAACGTTTGGATCGTGGACGACGATGAATCGATTCGCTGGGTGATCGAGAAGGCACTGACTCGTGCCGATATGCGCGTCACCAGTTTTCCCGGTGCTGCCGAGCTGCTCGACGCACTCGCTGACGAGGTGCCGGATGTCCTGGTCTCCGACATCCGCATGCCGGGTGTCGATGGCTTGACGCTGATGACGCGCATACACGCCGCGCATCCGCAGCTGCCGGTGATCATCATGACCGCGCATTCGGATCTCGATGCCGCGGTCGATTCGTACAAGGGTGGTGCGTTCGAATACCTGCCGAAGCCTTTTGACGTCGACGGCATCGCCGATCTGGTCCGACGTGCCGCGCACACGCGCGAACTCGGAGAAGACGCGCCGGTCGATGCGCCGATGGCGATGATCGGTGAAGCGCCGGCGATGCAGGACGTGTTCCGTGCCATCGGCCGGCTGTCACAGTCGAACATCACGGTCCTGATCACGGGCGAGTCCGGCACCGGCAAGGAACTGGTCGCGCGCGCCTTGCACACCAACAGTCCGCGCGCGGCCAGACCGTTCATCGCGATCAATACCGCAGCGATTCCCAAGGACCTGTTGGAATCCGAGTTCTTCGGCCACGAGCGCGGCGCTTTCACCGGCGCCGCGACGCAGCGCAAAGGCCGCTTCGAGCAGGCCGACGGCGGTACGCTGTTTCTCGACGAGATCGGCGACATGCCGGCCGATCTTCAGACGCGGCTGCTGCGCGTGCTGTCGACCGGCGAGTTCTATCGCGTCGGCGGCGTCGCGGCGATCCGGGTCGACGTGCGCGTGGTCGCGGCCACGCACCAGGACCTTGATGAACTCGTGCGCGAGGGGCGCTTTCGTGAAGATCTCTATCATCGCCTCAACGTCATCCGCGTGCGTATCCCGCCGCTGCGCGAGCGCCCGGAAGATATCCCGCAGCTGGTGCGGTCGTTCCTGTTGCGCGCCGCCGAAGAGCTGAAGACCGAACCCAAACGCGTGCGCATCGACGTGATGCAGCAACTCAAGGGGCTCACCTGGCCAGGCAATGTTCGCCAGCTCGAGAATGTTTGTCGCTGGCTGACGGTCATGGCGCCGGGGCAGGACGTGCATCCGCAGGATTTGCCGCCAGAGTTGACCCAGGAGATCTCGCTGAATCGCGCCACAGTATCGGCGCCGACGATGTCCGTCGCGGGCGCAGCGTCCGTCGAAGTGGCTGCAGTGGTCGCTGCGCCCCGTGCAACAGCGGCAGGCAACTGGAGCGAGAGCCTGCAGCAATGGGCGCGTGAAGCGCTCGCCGCCGGGCACGATGATCTGCTCGGTACCGCGATGCCGCTGTTCGAGCGCACGATGATTGACGTCGCGCTACAGGCCACGCGCGGCCAGCGTCAGGAAGCGGCGCGACGCCTGGGCTGGGGTCGCAATACGCTGACGCGCAAAATCAAGGAACTTGGCATCGCGGACGACGATTGATCGTCTGCGTCGAAGCGACGGCGCCGCCACAAGCCGCGACCCTGACGCCGGTCGCG
>DATCXY010000450.1:0-2517 GCA_036570585.1 Solimonas sp.
CAAGCAGGGTGAAGCCGCGCGCGACGCCGGCGACATGAAAACGGCGTCGCAGCAGTTCCTGCGCGTCGGCCAGGTCACGCCGACCGCGAAGATCCGCGCCACCGCCGAGTACGACGGCGCTGCGGCATTGATCGCGCTGCAGGACTGGCCGCAGGCCGCGCGCGTGCTGGAAAACTTCCGCAGCCTGTTCCCGGGCAATCCGCTGGAAGCCGACGTCGACAAGAAGCTCGCGGTCGCCTACCAGAAGGACAACAAGCCGCAGCAAGCTGCGCAGACGTTTGCGCGCATCGCGCGGCGCGGCAGCGAAAACGCACAAACCCGCGAGGAAGCGGCGTGGCTGTCGGCGACGCTCTACGAGCAGGCCAAGTCGCCCGCCGACGCTGGCAGTGCCTACGACTATTACGTCAAGACCTTTCCGGCTTCGTTCGACCGCAACGTCGAAGCGCGCAGCAAGCTGGTCGATTACGCGCGCAGCAGCGGCAATGGCGAAGCGCTGAGCGGTGCGCTGCGTGAGCAGATCGCGCTCAATGATCGTGCCGGCAATAAAGCGAATGACCTGTCGCGCTCGCTGGCCGCCAAGGCCAGCCTTGAACTGGGACGCATTGCGGCCCGCGATACGCAGGCCATTGCGCTGAGCGCGCCGATCGAAAAGAGCCTGCCAAAGCGCAAGCAGACCATGGAACAGGCACTGAACTGGTTCGACAAGGCCGCGGGCTACGGTTATGCCGACGTCACCACGGCGGCGACCTTCGAGACCGGTGCGGTTTATCAAGGCTTCGGCCGCGCGCTGCTCGACTCCGAACGCCCGAAGAAACTCTCGGCACTGGAACTGGAGCAATACAACATCCTGCTCGAAGAACAGGCTGAACCGTTCGACGAAAAAGCGATCAAAACATACGAGAACAATCTGCGCCGCATCAGCCAGGGCGTCTACGACCAGTGGATCGCCAAGAGCGCCGCACAGCTGGCGGTGATGGCGCCGGCGCAGTACGCGAAGCGCGAGAAGGGACAAGATCGTTATGAAAGCCTCAAGTAAACGCGTGGCCCGGTGGGCAGCGCGCGGCGCGCTGGTCGCTGCGGTCGCGTTGATTGCCGCCTGCGGCAGCGCACCGGTCAAGCCGGACAATCCGAACCACAAGGCACCGACCACGCCGGGCGAGGCGCCCGATCATGGCGATCCGCAGGCACGCTTCGACGCCGCGCTGACGCAGATGAAGAATGGCGATGCCGATGCGGCGCAGCAGTCGTTCACCGAGCTGACCAAGGACTTTCCGCAGTACGCCGGTCCGTGGACCAATCTCGGCATCCTCTACGCCAAGGCCAAGAAGCGCGATGCGGCGATCAATGCGTTCACGCGCGCCGCGCAGACCGATCCGAACAATGTGGTCGCGTTCAACTGGCTTGGCATCCTCAATCGCGAGGCCGGCAACTATGAGCGCGCCAGACTCGCCTACGAGAAGGGGTTGCAGGTGGCGCCCGGCGATACGATGACGCGCCTCAATTACGCGATCCTGCTCGATCAATATTTGAAGCAGCCGCAAGCGGCGCTGGCGCAGTACAAGCTGTATCAGAGCGCGTCGGACAAGGAAGACTTGCCGGTCACGGCCTGGGTCGCTGAGCTCGAAGCAAAGCTCAAGGCCGAGGTGCCGCCGCAACCGGCGGTTGCCGCGCCCACCGGAAGCACGCCATGATTGCGAGATTGAGCGTTGTCCTGCTGCTGTCGGCGATCTCGTCGGCTGCGCTTGCGCAAGATGAGATGCCGGCGGTCGCTGGTGCCGACGCCTCGGACACGGCGATCGTCGAGCGCCCGAATCGCGACGACAGTCCCGCCGTCGACAAGCCCGGCACCACGATCTTCGGTGAGCGCGAATCGCCGATCGGCTTGTACATCACGCCGTGGCGTGATGCACATGCGGAAAAGGACATTGATCGCCCGGCCCGACTCTTGCAGGAGAAGGCGGTACCGATCGATCGCAAGGTGTTCGACCGCCAGGTCGAGTACTACGACGTGCTGGCTGCAGAACTGAAGAAGAAGGGCATCGTCACGCCCGAGAATCGCTAGCAGGACACGCAGTTCAATGATGAGCTGCCGACAACCGTAATTTGCAAAGCTTGACCACCGAGGACACGCAACATGGATTTCTTCGTCACCCTCCTCCACTTCTTCCAGAAGGGCGGTTTCATGATGTACCCGATCGCGATCGTGCTGGCGCTCAGCGTCGCGATCACCATCGAGCGTTGGCTGTTCCTGAGCCGCGTCGAGAATGAGAACCGCAAGCTCTGGAAAGAAGCCGCGCCGCTGCTCGCCAATGGCGACGTCGCGACCGTCGAGCAGATCGTGTCCGGTTCGGACACGGCCGTCGGCCGCATCCTCTCGGCCGGTGCCGCGCAGGCCAAGATTGATCGCCATCGCAACGAGCTCGAAACCGCCACCGACGATGCGTTGATGGAAGTGCTGCCGGCCGTCGAGCGCCGCACGCACTATCTGGCGACGTTCTCGAACATGTCGACGCTACT
>DATCXY010000451.1:0-10204 GCA_036570585.1 Solimonas sp.
GTACCGGCATGAACCAGTGGCCGGGCCTTCAGATTGAGCGACGTATCGTCATCGACACGCCGTACGGTGCGACCAGCGCACCGCTGCTCGAGGGCAGTGTCTACGGTACGCATGCGATCTTTCTCGCGCGGCACGGTGAAGGGCACAAGATCCCGCCACATTGCATCAACTACCGCGCCAATCTCTGGGCGCTGCATCAAGCCGGTGTGAAGTCGGTGATCGCGATTGCCGCGGTCGGTGCGATGGCGCCGTGGTTCACCCCGGGCGAGATTGCCGTACCGTCGGACCTGATCGACTACAGCCATGGCCGCGAGCACACGTATTCGGACGGCACGCCGGCGTCCGGCCTGCATCACGTCGAATTCACCGAGCCCTATACGCCGGCACTGCGCAGGTGCTTGCTCGATGCCGCCGCGCAGGCAGCTGTACCGTTATCGGGCGAAGGCGTGCTCGCGGTGACACAAGGGCCACGGCTGGAATCGGTCGCTGAAATTCGTCGTCTGGTGCGCGACGGCTGCGACATGGTCGGCATGACCGGCATGCCGGAAGCAGCGCTCGCGCGCGAGCTTGGCATTGCCTACGCGTGCCTGGCGGTATCGGTGAACTGGGCGGCCGGCGTGCAGGGCCTCGGCGACATCCACGCCGAGATCGCGCAATCGATCGAATCCGGCATGGAGAAGGTGCGCGCAGTGCTGGCGCGCGCATTGCCCGCGCTCAGTGCCTGAGGGCGCTATCGCTCAAGGCTGGTAGCCGCCGTACACGTCTGTCAGCAGCGCGCTGAACTTCGCGCGCTCGGCGCTGGGCACCCAGACTTCGATGCGCGCGCGCGATGCCGAGACCGATGCCGACCACAGCTCGCCATTGGGCGCCTCGGTGTAGGGCCCTTGATGCTGCTTGCCGCCGATGGCGCACAACCACAGCACCGACTGCTTGGGCAGCGTCACATCGCGCAGGCGCACGGCGAGTGAGCGCGCATGGATGGAGCCGATCGCCAGTTCCAGCACCGACCAGCCGTTGCCTTGATCGTTCCAGACGCCAATCTCCTGCAAGGGACGATTGACCGTGTGGATCTGCGCGATGTCGATGTCATTGTCGTCCTTCGCTGCTTTTCGCGGGGCGTCGGTGCCCGGCAATTTCAGCTCCGGCGCCGGCTGCGAGAGCTGCGCGCTGCAGACCTGCTCCGGCGGCGGCAGCAAGGCGAGCGTCGTCTCGGGCTGTGTCGGTGTCGCGCCGCAGGCGCTCAGCAACACCGTCGTGGTCAGCGCACTGCCGGCAAGTTTGATGATCGGGTTCATGATCCGTCCGCCTTCGTCACGCGCGCGAGGATACCGACTCGCGCGCTGTCGAGATGATGCAGTTCATCGCGTCGCATGCGGCGGCGCTCGTCGAGTCGCCAGCTGCTGGTGCCGCTGGTGTACAACAAATTGGCATCGAGTGTCAGATAACGATTGACGATCAACAGCATGACACGGCCGTCGATTGCCGTAGTGCCGGCTGCGTCCGGTGTGCCCCAGCGCACGCGCAGCGCCGGGCCGCGCGCGGAAGGTGGGTCCGGTTGCGTCCACGCGAGTCTGATCACCGGTTCGAAGCGCTTGGAATTACGCAGACGCTGCCATTCGGATTGCAGACCGAATGCCGCGTCCGGCAGCAGATGAATCCCCGCCGCCTGCAACGCTGGCGCATTGTCCGGCAGGATCGCGCCGGTGAGATCGGGGAGTTGCGTCGGCGCGCCGGATTCGGCTGCCGCGTACCGGTCGACGAACACGATCAGGTCCATGCGATAGGTTTCAGCATGGGCGGGCAACGCGAGCGCCAGCAGCAGCGCGATACTGAGTGCCTGCCAGCGACGGCGAAAGACGACGGCCATCAAACTCATGAAATTCCGTTTCGGAAAAAGGCGTATGGGGACGCCGCAGGGCGGACCTGCGGTCCGGCATGCTGTGGAGGCAGCGTATCCGGATCGGCCTAGTTTAAGCCAATGGTCAGGTGATCGTGCCGCTGGCGTCGCCGCGGATCGGTTATGCCAGTCCGGCGCATCCCCGTCTGCGGCAAGCAATCCTCGGGTGTTTCGGTCTAAGCCACCAGCGTCGTCAACAGCAGCGTTGCGGCCGGAATACGGGCCTCGGCGGTTTCGAAGTTGCCGTAGCAGTGCAGGCGTTTCTGGCCTTCTAGCTTGTAAGTCTTGGGTTGGGTCTGGATCAGTTTGATGATGCGCATCGGTTCGATGTTCGGCTTGTCGTCGAAATCGAGCGTGATCGAGCGCGCACCGGCGCGCAGACGGGTAATGCCGAGCGCCTGCGCGGCGACGCGCAGCTCGGCGGCATCGAACAGCCGTTCGGCTGGCGTCGGCAGCAGGCCGAAGCGATCGATCATCTCGACCTTCAGTTCGTGCAGCGTCGCATCATCGGCCGCCTCGGCAATGCGCTTGTACAGCGTCAGTCGCGCGTGCACGTCGGGAATGTAGGTGTCGGGAATCAGGCTGGCGACGCCCAGATCGATCTCGCAGCTGCTGGCGCCGAACGGCGCATCGTCGAGCTTGCCGCGCTGGATCGCCTTGACTGCGCGCGCCAGCAGCTCGGCGTACATCGTGAAGCCGACTTCCTCGATCTGCCCGGACTGGTCCTGACCGAGCAGTTCGCCGGCACCGCGGATTTCGAGATCGTGCGTCGCCAGCGCAAAGCCCGAGCCGAGATCGCCCAGCGTTTCGATCGCGTCGAGGCGCTTCTGCGCATCGGCATTCAATGCGCGCTTCGATGGCACCAGAAAATACGCGTAGCCGCGATGATGCGAGCGGCCGACGCGACCGCGCAGCTGGTGCAGCTGCGCGAGGCCGAGATGCTCGGCGCGATCGATCAGAATCGTGTTGGCGCTCGGTACGTCGATGCCGGACTCGATGATCGTGGTGCAGACCAGGATGTTGAAGCGCTGGTGATAGAAGTCGAGCATCACCTGTTCGAGTTCGCGCTCGCGCATCTGGCCGTGCGCGAAACGCACGCGTCCTTCCGGCACCAGCTCCTGGATCTTGCGCGCGAAGTGTTCGATGTCCCGGACTTCGTTGTGCAGAAAATAAATCTGGCCGCCGCGCTTGAGTTCGCGCAGGCAGGCCTCGTAGACCAGCGCATTGCTCCATTCGGAGACGAAGGTCTTGATCGCGACGCGCGACGGCGGCGGTGTGGCGATGATCGAAAGGTCGCGCAGGCCGGCGAGACTCATGTTCAGCGTGCGCGGGATCGGCGTCGCGGTCAGCGTCAACAGGTCGACTTCGGCGCGCAGGTTTTTCAAACGCTCCTTGTGACGGACACCGAAGCGATGTTCTTCGTCGACGATGACCAGACCCAGCTCCTTGAACCTGATGTCGTCCTGCAAGAGGCGGTGCGTGCCGATCACGACATCGACCTTGCCATCCGCCAGTTCCTTCAGCGTCTGGTTCTGCTCCTTGGTCGAGCGCAATCGTGACAGCGACGCGATGCGGATCGGGAAATCGGCAAAGCGGTCGGCGAAGTTCTTGGCGTGTTGTTCGACCAGCAGCGTGGTCGGCGCCAGCATGCATACCTGACGGCCGGCACGGGCGGCAACGAAAGCAGCGCGCATCGCGACCTCGGTCTTGCCGAAGCCGACGTCACCGCAGATGACGCGATCCATGGTCTTGTCGGAGCGCATGTCGGCGAGCACGGCGTCGATCGCCTTCTGCTGATCGGGGGTCGGCGTGAACGGAAAGCCCTCGATGAAATTCGCATAGTCGGCGTCGTCGAACTCGATCGTCAGGCCCGGCTTGGCGGCACGGCGGGCCTGGATCTGCAGCAGTTCGGCGGCAACATCATGTGCCTTCTCGCGCGCCTTGCTCTGCGCCTTGGCCCAGCGGTCCGAGCCAAGGCCGTGCAGCGGCGCGTGCTCGGGTTCGGTGCCGGCATAGCGGTGGATCAGGTTCAGCGACGTGACCGGCACGTAGAGTTTGTCGCCGCCGGCGTATTCGAGCACCAGATATTCGGTCTCGATGCCGCCCGCGTCGAGCTTCTGCAGACCGACGTAACGACCGACGCCGTGCTGCACGTGCACGACCGGCGAGCCTTGCGAGATTTCCGACAGATCGCGCAGCACCGTTTCCGGATCGCGGATGCGGCTGCGGCGACGTACTTCGGCCGCCGGCGCGCGCTGGCCGAAGACCTGTGCCTCCGAGATCAACGTCAGCTGGTCCGCATCGAGGCGAAAGCCTTCCTGCAATGGTGCCAGCGTGATGCCGAAACGCTTGCCGTCGCGGACGAAGTCAGTCCAGTTCGCGTGTTCACGCGGCAACACACCGAGAGGACGCAGGAAGCCGAGCAGCGCTTCGCGACGACCAGCAGATTCGGCGACGAACAGGACTTTCTCGTCGGCGCCGAGCGCGGCGAGCTGGGCACGCACGCCGTCGGCGCCATTGCGCGCTTCACCGACTGCAAAGCCCAGACGCGGTTCCAGCGTGCCACCGATCGTGGCGCGCGCAAAGCCTGCAAGCGCCTTCATCACCGCGGTGGGTGCGACAAACAGTTCCTCCGGTTTCATCAGCGGCCGTTCGAGATCGCCGCTGTAGCGTTCATGACGCTCGCCGATCTGCTGCCAGTCTTCGTCGAGAGCGCGTTCGAGCTCTTCGAGCGCGACCAGCACGGCGTCGGTTGGCAGATAGTCGGTCAGCATCGAGGTGCCGTCGTTGAAGAACAGCGGCAGCCACGATTCGATGCCGCCGGGCATCATGCCCTTGCTGACGTCGGCGTAGATGCGTGAGCGCGACAAGTCTCCCGGAAAATGATCGCGATAGCGCTTGCGGAAGGTTTCGATGCCCTCCTTGTCGGTCGGGAATTCGCGCGCCGGCAGCATGCGGAGCTCGCCCACCTTCTCTTCGCTGCGCTGAGTTTCCGGATCGAAGGTGCGGATCGTCTCGATCTCATCGTCGAACAGATCGATGCGGTACGCGTCCGTGGCGCCCATCGGAAACAGGTCGAGCAAGGCGCCGCGCACGGCAAATTCGCCCTGCGCCTGCACTTCCGATACCGACTGGTAGCCGGCGGCGATCAGCTGTTCGCGGAAACGCTGCGGATCGAGCTTGTCGCCGACCCGGATGTTGAACGCGCGGCCAGCCAGCCAGCCGCGCGGTGGCAGTCGTTGCATCAGCTGGTCGGCGGTCGTCAGCAGCACGCCGCGCTGCATCAGCGGCAGCCGGTGCAGCGCCGACAGTCGCTGCGAGAGGATTTCCTGATGCGGCGAGAACTGGTCGTACGGCAGCACTTCACTGTCGGGCAGATGCACCAGTGGCAGCTCGCCAAGAAAGAAGCGCAGTTCCGCTTCGAGCTGATAGGCGTGCTGCTCGTTGGCGGCGAGCGCGACGATCAGCCGTGAATGCTGCTGTGCGAGCTGGGCAATGGCGAGGGCGGATGCCGCTCCGCGCAGCCCTGTCCACGAAGCGGCGCCCTCCGGCAGTGGCGGCGTGAGGACAGAGCGGGAATTGATGGCGGTCATTTGGGCAATAGCAAAACCGTCCGCGACGCCATTGCGTCGCGGAGATATAGTGAGCTTCGCTGCGCGGGTCCGCCGCAGCTTTCTGCATTATCTCATGTGCGCGACATCGCCCTTTTCCGGCCGGAGCCTGGAATGAAGTATTCGCTGTTGCTGTTGATCGGCTGCCTTCTCAGCATTCCCGCGCAGGCCGCCGATCCGGCCGTGCAGAAGCTGCAGGCCAGGATCGCCGCCGATCCATACCCGGAATATCTGGTGACGTCGTTGGTCAACGAGGTCGGGCCGCGCTTTGCCGGTTCCGATGGTTACGAGCGCGCGGTGATCTGGGCACTGCAGAAGTTGCAGGCCGCCGGCTTCAAGAACGTGCATGCCGAGCCGGTGATCCTGCCGCGCTGGGTACGCGGCAAGACCGAAGTCAGTCTTGAATTGTCGCGAGTCGACAGCCTGCCGCTGACGGCGGTGGCGATCGGCGGCAGTGTCGGCACCGACTCGCGCGGCATCGAGGCCGATGTGGTGCGCGTCGAATCGTTTGCGCAACTGCAGCAGTTGACGACGGCGCAGGTGCGCGGACGGATCGTGTTCATCGACTATCACATGCAGCGCACGCGGGACGCGTCCGGCTATGTCGATGGCTTTCCGGTCCGCGTTCATGCGCCGGCCGAAGCCGGCCGCAAGGGCGCGGCGGCGATCCTGATCCGTTCGTTGAGCACGGCGCAGGACGATGTGCCGCACACCGGCATGCTGCGCTACGGCGACGCGCCGAAGATTCCGGCATTGGCGCTCTCCAATGTGGCGGCCGACACGCTCTCCGGCGTGGTGCGCGCGGGTGGGGCGACGGTAACGATCAAGCTCGATGCGCGCGAGCTCGGCGCGGTCTATAGCTCACAGGTCGTGGCTGAAGTGCCGGGCCAGACCGACGAAATCGTGCTGCTTGGTGCGCATCTTGGTTCCTGGGACACGACGCCGGGCGCTGAAGATGATGGCGCCGGCGTGGCGATTGTCACCAGCGCCGCGCGGGCGATCCTGAAACATGCGAAGAAGCCGAAACGAACGATCCGCGTGGTGCTGTTCGCCAATGAGGAGTTCGGCGGCTCCGGCGCCAAGGCCTATGTCGAAACGCACGCCGACGAATTGGGGCGGCACGTGCTGGCGATGGAAGCGGATCTGGGTTCCGGCCCGGTTTGGCGCATGGGCACGAAGCTGCCGGAAGGCGCCGAGCCATTTCGCGTCGCGCTGCTGAATGCACTCAAGCCATTCGGCGTGATCGAAGGGCCGCGCGACGAGCAGGGTGGCAGCGACGTCAAACCGCTGGGCGCACTGGGGGTTCCCCTGTTGGCACCGCGTCAGGATGCGACCCGCTACTTCGATATCCATCATGCAACGACCGATACGCTCGATCATCTCGATCATGCGGGGCTGCGACAGAACGTTGCGGTCTACGCGACCTCGGCGTGGCTGGCGGCCAACTGGCCGGGGCCGCTGGGCCGTCTGGAGCCTGTCGCCGTGCAATGAACCCGCAGCAGCACTCCTGCGGATTGCAATCAGCTGTGGTGAAAATGCACCGGTTGCTCGGCCTTGGCTGCACTCGGTGGCGGCGTGCTGCACGCGCCGCAGGAGTCGCAGCTGGAACAGCCGCCGGAGGACCTGGTTGCTGCACTGCGGCCGCGCAGCTGCGGCACGAAGCGCTTGGCGAGATTCCAGACGCTGAAACCGACGGCACCGCCGACGATCAGAATTTCGATGATGTGATACGTGTTCATGTCAGCGCACTCGCGATCTGGAACGTGATGAACGAGCCGGCGTAGGCCAGCGCGAACAGGTAGCCGGTCGCGATCGCGACGATTTTCCACGAGCCGGTTTCGCGCCGGATGATCGCCAGCGTCGACAGGCACTGTGGTGCGAACACGTACCACGCGAGCAGCGACAGCGCGGTTGCCAGCGACCACTGGTGCGCAATCATCGGACCGAGCTGGCTTGCGATCGCATCGTCGCTGCCCGACATCGCGTAGACGGTGCCGAGCGCAGACACCGCGACTTCACGCGCCGCCAGACCCGGGATCAGTGCGACGCAAATCTGCCAGCCAAAGCCGATCGGCGCGAACAGCGGTTCCATGAAGTGACCGATGCGGCCAGCGAAGCTGTAGTCGATCGCCGGCGCCACGGCGTCGGCCGGTGCTGCCGGAAAACTCGACAGGAACCACAGCAGCACGATCAGCGTCAGGATGATGCCGCCGACGCGTTTGATGAAAATCGCGGCGCGCTCCTTGAGGCCGATCAGCACATCGCGCACGTTCGGCACGCGATATGACGGCAGCTCCATCAACAGCGCGTGTTCGCTCTTGTCGCGACGCATGCGCTTGATGACCGAGGCGACGATCAGCGCCGAGGTGACGCCGGCGAAATACAGCGAGAACAGCACGATGCCTTGCAGATTGAACAGGCCCAGCACGGTGCGGTGCGGAATGAACGCGGCGATCAGCAGCGTGTAGACCGGCAGGCGGGCGGAGCAGGTCATCAATGGTGCGACGAGGATCGTCGTCAGGCGATCGCGCGGGTCCTGGATGCTGCGTGTTGCCATGATGCCGGGGATCGCGCAGGCGAAGCTCGACAGCAGCGGGATGAAGGCGCGACCGGTGAGGCCCGCCTTGTACATCAAACGATCGAGCAGGAACGCGGCACGCGGCAGATAGCCGGATTCCTCGAGTACAAGGATGAACAGAAACAGGATCAGAATCTGCGGCAGGAATACCAGCACGCTGCCGAGACCCGAGAAGATGCCGTCGACCAGCAGGCTCTTGAGCGCGCCGTCCGGCAGGCTCTGCGTGGTCAGCGTGCCGAGCGCCATGATGCCGGCGCCGATGCCGTCCATGATCGGCGTCGCCCAAGAGAACACGGCCTGGAAGATCAGAAACATCAGCACGGCGAGGATCGCGAGGCCGAATATCGGATGCAGGAAGATGCCATCGAGCGCATCGTCGATGCGCGCGGTGCGCTGCGGCATCGTCACGGTCGCAGCCAGCAGCTCACGAACTGCGACATGCAGATCGGTGTCGGCCGCAATGGCAGCGGGTGGCGCGGGGAGATCCTGCTGATCGAGTTGTGCGACCAACTTGGCGGCGCCATCGCGGCGTACGGCAATCGTTTCGATCACCGGAATGCCGAGCCGGCGCTGCAGTTCCGCCACATCGATATGCACTCCGCGCTTCTTGGCGGCATCCATCATGTTCAGCGCCAGCACCATCGGCCGGCCGAGCTTTTGCACTTCGAGCACGAAGCGCAGATGCAGGCGCAGATTGGTGGCGTCGGCGACGCAGACGATCAGATCCGGCGCCGCTTCGCCCGGGTACCGGCCGTGGCAGACATCGCGCGTGATCGCTTCATCGGGGCTGGCCGCGTCGAAGCTGTACGCACCAGGCAGATCGAGCAACTGCAGGACGCGGCCGGATGGCGCCAACACGCGACCTTCCTTTCGTTCGACCGTGACGCCAGCGTAGTTGGCGACTTTCTGGCGGCTGCCAGTCAGCTGATTGAACAGCGCGGTCTTGCCGCAGTTCGGATTGCCGACCAGCGCAATGCGCAGGGCTGCGACGCTCATGTCGACTCCGGCGTGACTTGCACGCGCGCGGCTTCGGCGCGGCGTAGCGCAAAGCGTGTATAGCCGATCTGTACCAGCATCGGATCGCGCTGCACGGGTCCCTGCGCGACGATTTTCACCAGTTCGCCGGCAACAAAACCGAGATCGCGCAGCCGTCGCGCGATCAGATCGGCGGCGCCGATATCCTCGACGGCCGTGACGGTGGCGGTGATCTGCTGTGGAAGCTCGGAGAGGCGCATGCCGGCAGTCGGTTTGGAATGAAGAATCTGATTGAAGATGATAATCGTTATCTTATCACGCGCAATGCAGCCTTTGGTTATCCATGCCGACGCAGCTCAGATATCGAAGATCAGATTCGCTGACAGCACGCGGCCGTGGTCGCTGCGCGCCGCGGCGTAATTGCCCGGTGCCAAGGGCTCGTCGAGTACCTGATCGACGATCACTTCCCGGGTCAGGTTGCGGGCGGCGAGGCTGAGCAGCCAGCTGCCGCGCCGCGAGCCGAGCACGATGCGCGCATTGACCTCGGTGGTCTGCCGCTGCCGTTTCTCCGGCGCCAGGTCGACATCGACGTAGCGATCGCTGCGATACAGCACGTCGACCGCGAAGGTTGCCAGCGCACCGCCCGGCAGCAGCGTCGTGAACGACGGCACCGCCGCCGCGGTCCAGCGCGGGGCATTGGCGAGCGGTCGCCCGGACAAGTTCTGGGTCGTGCCGTCGGCATTGGTGCGCGGACATTGGCTGGTCACGGCGCAGGCTGGTGCGTCCGGATAGTGCACGTAGTACGCGTCGGCGTAGCCGGCGGAGCCGTAGAACGCCAGACCGCGCAGCGGCGCCAGCCAGTTCAGTTCCAGCTCGCCGCCACGCGAGCGGGCATTGGCGGCATTGAGAAATACCGGTGCGGCAGCGCCACCGTTGCTGGTCGCGAACGTCGAGACCTGCAGGTTGTCGAAACGGGTATCGAAGAGCGCCGCGCTGACGCGCAGCGAGCCTTGCAACAGGCGCGCCTTGGCGCCGAGCTCGACGCTGGTCGCGCGCTCCGGTTCGAATTCCAGATTCTTGTCATTGAGCGGCAGTGCGTTGAAGCCGCCGCTCTTGTAGCCGCGCGTCCAGGTCAGATAGACG
>DATCXY010000452.1:0-4081 GCA_036570585.1 Solimonas sp.
GGCGAGCTTGCGGCGCACGGCCTGATCGGCAGTATCGAGCGTTGCGGCCTTGCTGTAAGCCGCACCCGCCAGCGCAGCGTAGATGTCGCCGAGATTCTCGTGCGCAGTCGCATAACTCGGGTGCTTGGCGATCGCTGCCTGCAGCGCGTCGCGCGCCTTGTCGTAGTCACCCTGGGCCGCATACAGCACGGCAAGGTTGTTGTACGGCTCGGGCAACTGCGGATAGTCGCGCGTCAGGTCGGCAAATACGCGGATCGCGTCTTTGCTGCGATCGAGTTTGACCAGCGCGACGCCCTTGGTGAAGCGCGCTTCGGCATCTTGCGGATTCTTGGCCAGATGGTCGTTGAGCTTGTTCAGCGCATCGGCCGGGTGACCGCTGTCGATCAGCGCCTGCGCCTGTTGTGCGGCGCTGGTGTCGGCGAATGCCACCGGAGAAAGTGCGAGTCCACCCGCGATGACGGCCGCCAATGCAGCGTAGCGAAATCTGTCCATGCCTAATCCTGCCCCTGATCGTTTTGTTAAGCCTGACAACTATAACAGCCGGTCTGCCCCGATTCGCGGCATCGGCGCCTACTTCTGACGGCGGTATGGATTCGGCGTGCCCGGCGGTAGCCGCTTGAATCGACGATGCACCCAGAAGTACTGCGTTGGAGCGAGCCGGATGCCGTCCTCGATCACCTGATTGATGCGCGCGGCGTCGGCCAACTCGTCTCCGGACGGAAAATCCTGCAGCGCCGGCAGAAAGGTCACGCGATAGCGGCTGCCAATGCGTTGCGGGAAGTACGGCACCACTTTGGCGCGCCCCATCTGCGCGAGCCGGGCCGTTGCGGAAATGGTGCTGACCGGCACGCCGAAAAATGGTGCGAACACGCTGATGCGCGGGTCCAGCGTCTGGTCCGGCGCGTACCAGATCGCGTGTCCGTGGCGCAGTGCCCGTACCAATGCGCGCAGATCGTCACGCGGCAACGCCGGTTGGCCGGAACGGTCTTCTCGCCAGTGATGCATGAAGTAGTCGAGTACCGCATTGCTGTATGGGCGGTACATCGCGTGAAACGGACGCGGCGCCATCGCGACGTAACGCGCGCCGACTTCCAGCGTCGTGAAGTGGCCGGTCAGCAGCAGTACGCCGCTGCCGTCGGATTGCGCGGCATCAAGGTGTTCGAGGCCGACGATCTCGCCGCGGCGGCGCAGCCGCCAGTCGGGGGCAAACCATGCGACCGCCGCTTCGAACAGACCGGCGCCGAGCGCGCGGAAATGCGCGTCGACCATTTTTGCACGCGTGTTCGCATCGAGTTCCGGAAAGCACAGCTCCAGATTGACGCGGACAATGCGACGACGCCCACCGAGCAAACGGCCCGCCAGCCAGCCGAGCGCCGAGCCGGTCGCGAGCAGCAAGGGAATCGGCAGCCAACTCAGCATCCACAGCAAACCGATGCCGATCCAGGTCGGCCACCAGCGAGGATGGAAATGGCGGGCTTCGAGCGCGGGCGCGGCCATGGCGGTCGGTCGAAAAGTGTCGCGCATTGTAGCGGTCGGGGCGCTCACGTAGGCTTGCGCGGCCATGCGCATCCTCTACACGTTTCTGCTCTATCTGCTGACGCCGTTCGTGTTGCTGCGACTGCTGTGGCGCAGCCGCGCTTTGCCGGCGTATCGGCAGCGCTGGGGTGAGCGCTTCGGTTTCGTGGTTCGACCGGCCGCACCGATTGCGGTCTGGGTGCACGCGGTATCGGTCGGCGAGACACTCGCCGCGGTACCGCTGATTCGCAGCCTGATCGCGCGGCACGGCGTCGGCCGCATCTGGGTGACGACGACGACGCCGACTGGCTCCGAGCGCGTGCAGCAGCTGTTCGGCGCCGAGGTCATGCATACCTACGCACCGTACGATCTGCCTGATGTCGTCGCGCGCTTTCTGGCAAGCGTGCAACCGGCCAGGATCGTGGTGATGGAAACCGAGTTGTGGCCGAACCTGCTGCGGGCCGCGAAACGGCGCCGGATTCCGCTGACCATCGTCAACGCACGGCTGTCGCCGCGCTCGTTCAAGGGCTATTCGAAAGTCGCCGGCTTCGCGCGTCGTACCCTCGCCGATGCGGCGCATGTCGCCGCGCAGAGCCAGGCCGATGCCGAACGCTTCCGCGAGCTCGGCGCGCCGCGTGTCAGCGTGATGGGCAACATCAAGTTCGACCAGCAGCTGCCGCCCGCGCAGATCGCGCTCGGCCGCGCATTGCGAAAACGTTTGGGCACGCGGCCGGTCTGGATCGCCGCGAGTACACATGAAGGCGAGGATGAGCTGCTGTTGGCGGCGCATCGCGAACTGCTGTGCCGCCACGCCGATGCCGCCTTGCTGCTGGTGCCGCGGCATCCGCAACGCTTCGACACGGTTGCGCGGCTGGTCGAGAAGCACCGCTTCAGTCTGCAACGACGCAGTGTGCTCGGCGCACTCGATGGTGACATCGCCATGATCGACGCGCAGGTCCTGCTTGGCGACAGCATGGGGGAACTGTTCGCGTACTTCGCCGCGGCCGATGTCGCATTTGTCGGTGGTTCGCTGGTGCCGATCGGCGGCCACAACGTGCTGGAACCGGCGGCGCTTGGTCTGCCGGTGCTGTTCGGCCCGCACATGCATAACTTCGTTGCCGCACGCGATCTGCTGCTCGCCGCGCAGGCCGGCATCGAAGTCAGCGCGGCGTCGCTGTCCGGGAACCTGGGCGTGTTGCTCGATGATCCTGTTCGGCGCAGCACGATCGGCGCGGCCGGCTTCGCCGTCGTCGAAGCCAATCGCGGCGCGCTGCAAAAACTGCTCGCGGCGATCGGCGAGGCATCATCCTGAAATGAACGATCTGATCGTGATGAAGCCGGAGGGACTCTACTGCCCCGCCGGCGATTTCTATATCGATCCGCACAAGCGCGTGACGCGTGCGGTGGTTACGCACGCGCACGGCGACCATGCCAAGAGCGGCTGCGCGCGCTACTGGACAGCGACGCCGGGCTATCGTCTGCTGAAGACGCGGCTCGGCGCCGGCGCGCAGGTCAAGCCGCAGGATTACGGACAGGTCTTTGAACTGGGCAATGCGCGTCTGTCACTGCATTCGGCCGGGCACATTCTCGGCTCGGCGCAGGTCCGTATCGAGGTCGACGGCCAAGTCTGGGTCGTGTCCGGCGATTACAAGCGTGACGACGATCCGAGTTGTGCACCATTCGAGGTTGTGCCGTGCGATGTGTTCGTCACCGAAGCGACCTTCGGTGCGCCGCAATATGTATGGCCGCCGGACGGCACCGCGAGTGCCGAGATCTTCAAGTGGTGGACGCAGAATCGTGCGGAAGGCTTTGCATCGGTGCTGTTCTGTTACGCACTCGGCAAGTCGCAGCGCATCCTCGCCGAACTGACGCGGCATACCGATGAGACGGTCTATCTCCACGAGGCGATGACCAAGCTGGTCGGGCACTACCGTCGCGAGAATATCGCGATGCTGCCGACCCGAACCGTCAACGAGTGCGTGCACAGTTTCGATTTTCGCGGGGGCCTGATCCTGGTGCCACCCCACGCATTCGGCACGCCATGGCTGAAGCGCCTGGCGCCGTACAAGACCGGCTTCGCATCCGGCTGGATGGGCGCCGACAATGGCCGGGCGGCGAAATACGATCGCGGCTTCACCTTGTCCGATCATGCCGACTGGCCATCACTGCTGCGCACGATCGAGGAAACCGGCGCGCGCCGAGTGCTGGCGATGCACGGCGATACTGCGCTGCTGGTGCGAACGTTGCGCGAGCGCGGGATCGATGCCGCAGAACTGGGTATTGCGTGACGCGATCGCGGCGCGCCTATGGAGAAAAGCAAAAGGCCCGCCGTAGCGGGCCTCTTGTGCGTCGATGAGCAGCGTCTAGGGATGGGCCGGGTTCGCGGCAGCCGCCGGCTTTGACGGTTCGACCGGCGCCGGTTCGTCAAGCTTGAGCAAGGTCGCGACATCGGCCTTCGACAGCGTGTAGCGAAGTTTCAGATCTGGTCGGTCGATGATCAGCTGTGGTTCTGTGCTGACCAGCACCAGATGCACGACACCATCCTTCAAGGTCAGCGTGATCGGTT
>DATCXY010000453.1:0-3869 GCA_036570585.1 Solimonas sp.
ATTCGCGCAGCGAGTAGTTCATCGAGCAGAACGAGCGCGAACGCGTGCCTTCGTAATCGACGCCAAGTCCGCCGCCGACGTCGACGACATCGATCGGCGCGCCGAGCCGGCGCAGCTCAACATAAAAACGCGAAGCCTCACGCAGCCCGCGCGCGACATCCTGCACGTTGGCGACCTGCGAGCCGAGATGAAAATGGATCATCTGCACGGCATCGAGGCGGCCGGCCGCGCGCAGCATTTCAAGCGCTTCGAGAATCTGTGGCGCTGTCAATCCAAACTTGGCTTTCTCGCCGCCGGTGTTCTGCTGCGTGCTTTTGAAGTTGGCCGACAAGCGCACGCGCAGGCCAATCAGCGGCGCAACATCGAGCGCCTTGGCTTCTTCGATCACCAGCGGCAGTTCGGAGAGCTTCTCGACGACGATATAGACGCGATGGCCGAGCTTCTGGCCGATCAGCGCACGACGGATGTACGCACGATCCTTGTAGCCGTTGCAGACGATCACGCTGCCGGGCCGTGCGAGACCGAGCACCGCCGCCAGTTCCGGCTTGCTGCCGGCTTCGATGCCGACCCGCTCGCCGCCGTGGCGAACGATCTCCTCGACGACATCGCCCTGCTGGTTGACCTTGATCGGATAGACCGCGGTGTACTGACCCTGATAGCCGAGTTCGGCAATCACGTCCGCAAACGCGCCGGTCAGCTGGTCGACGCGGTCGTGCAGGATGTTGACGAAGCGCACCAGCACCGGCAGCTGCAAGCCTTCTTTCGGCAGGCGCTGCGCCAGCTCGTAGAGGTCGATCGCGACATCCGATTTTTCGCGGAATGGCCGTACCAGCACGTGGCCGCCCGCTGCCACGTCGAAATAGCCTTCGCCCCATTGCGCGACGTTGTAGAGCTCGCGTGCCTGCGCGGCCGTCCAGCGCGGCGCGGTCACCGTATCGTCATTCATTTCGTGTTGTCACCCGATATACTCGCCGGCCCAGGGAAACGTCCTCGGGCGCGAGGCGCGATTGTAGAGTCTCGCACCGCTTCCGCGAACGCTTCGGCGACGCGGACTCCCGAGATTCCCCGCATTTTATGAGGTTGTCATGACGCTGGATCGCAGCTGGTTCACCGAACCGATGGAAAGCACCGGCACCGCGTTTTCGCTGAAAGGCGAAAAGGTGCACGAAGAACAGACGCCGTACCAGAAGATCGAGATCTGGAAGACCGAAACCTTCGGCTGGCTGATGACGATCGACGGCTGCACGATGGTGTCGACGCGCGACAACTTCCTCTATCACGAGATGATGTCGCATCCGGCGCTCAACTCGCATCCGAATCCGCAGACCGTCGTGATCGTCGGTGGCGGTGACTGCGGCACGCTGCGCGAAGTGCTCAAGCATCCGGAGGTCAAATCCGCGACGCAGGTTGAAATCGACGAGCGCGTCACGCGTCTGTCCGAACAGTACTTTCCGGAGCTGTGCGACAAGAACGACGATCCGCGCGCGACCTTGTTCTTCGGCGACGGCATCCAATGGATGAAGGACGTCGCGCCGGGCTCGGTCGACATGATCATCATCGACTCGACTGATCCGGTCGGGCCGGCCGAAGGCCTGTTCGGCAAGAAGTTCTACCTCGACTGCATCAAGGCGCTGAAGCCCGACGGCATGCTCGTGCAGCAATCCGAATCGCCGCTGCTGCACCTGAAGCTGATTCAGGAAATGCACGCGGCAATGCACGAAGCCGGCTTTGTCGAAACCCACCTGCTGCACTTTCCGCAGGTGATCTATCCATCGGGTTGGTGGTCGGGTTCGATCGCGTGCAAACAGGCCGGCGCGCTGAACGCGCGGCTCGATGACAAGGCGATCGCGCAGCTCGACTGCAAGTTCTACAACGCCGACACGCATCGCGGCGCATTCGCACTGCCGACCTACGTGCGACAGGCGCTCGCCACGCGCTGAAGCGTCGCCGCGACGGCCTTATTGCGCCGAATCAACCTCGCTGTCGCCGCTATCGTCGCTGTCGTCGGTATCCGTCGGCTCATCGTCGGCCGGTGGGCACGTGGCCAGTTGCTGCTCGGTCATCGCGATCAGCTTCTGCTTTTCTTCAGGCGTGTACTCGTGCTCGACGCCGAGACCGTTGCGCTCGACGATGCGCGCCGAGGTCTTGTAGCCAACCAGCGCATCACGCTTCTGCTTGCACTCCGCCGCGCGCTTGCCGCTCGTGCTGGCGTCCGCCGAGGGCTGCAGCGCACCGGCATCGACGACGGTCGGGCTGATATCGACGCGCCGCCAACCAGGCTGCGCGGTGTCGCTGTAGTGAATCCCGCCCTGCGTATCGACCCATTTGTAGACACCCGCCGCGAACGCCGGGACGCTGATCAGGCCGGCGAGCAAGGCAACCACGGAGACTTTCGTGCGCATCATGTTTTCGTCAGCCAAAACGGGAATTCGAGTCTATTCGCTTTTCCGTGAATGAAGAATGCTCTGCGGCACCGATTCACAGTGACTGCAAGTCGTAACCGCGTTCGTTGTGCTGCGTGGTATCAAGCCCCAGCATCTCTTCCTCGGCCGTGACACGCAGGCCGGTGGTGGCCGCCACCACTTTCATCAGCAGCCAGGTCATGCCGCCGGTGTACAGCGCAACCGTGACGATGCCGATCAATTGCACGCCAACCTGATGCGCCATGCCGACACCGGGCGCATAGCCACGGCCACTGAATACGCCGAGCGCGTTGGATGCGAAGATGCCTGCCGCCAAGGTACCGAGAATGCCGCCGATGCCATGCACCGGAAACACGTCGAGCGAATCGTCGACCGACAGCACGCGCTTCAGGTAGTGCGTGGCGTTGAAGCAGACCACACCAGCCGCCAGCCCGATCAGCAGCGCGCCGCCCGGCCCGACCGAGCCGGCCGCAGGCGTGATCGTGCCCAAGCCGGCGACCATGCCGGTGACGATGCCAAGTGCCGAGGGCTTGTGATACTTGCGCCATTCCAGCGCCGTCCAGCTCAGCGCACCCGCCGCCGCGGAAACATGCGTGACCAGCACCGCCATGCCAGCGCTGCCGTCGGCGGCCAGCGCCGATCCCCCATTGAAGCCGAACCAGCCGACCCACAACATGCCGGCGCCGGTGACGGTCATCGTCATGTTGTGCGGCATCATCGGCGTATGGGGAAAGCCATCACGGCGCCCGAGCATCAGCGCCGACACCAGCGCCGCGACGCCCGCGGTGATATGAACCACCGTGCCGCCGGCGAAATCGATCAGGCCAAGCCGATGCAGCCAGCCCTCGTCGCTCCAGACCCAGTGACAGATCGGCGCGTAGACCAGCACTAGCCACAACGATGACAGCAACAGGATCGCCGAGAACTTCATGCGCTCGGCAAAGCCACCCACGACCAGCGCCGGCGTGATCGCGGCAAACGTCAACTGGTACATCACGAACACCGATTCCGGCACGTGCCCATGCAACGAGCTTTCGGTGAGGCCGGCGAGCATGAACTGCGACATCCCGCCGAGCCACGCATTGCCCGGTGCGAAGATCAGGCTGTAGACGCCGATCAGCCACAGCACCGACACCACGCAGACGATCGCGAAGCACTGCACGAGCACCGACAGCACGTTCTTGGCGCGTACCAGACCGCCGTAGAACAGTGCGAGGCCCGGCAGTGACATGAATGACACCAGTGCCGTCGCCGTCAGTAGCCACGCGGTGTCACCGGTATCGACGACGCCGACGCTGCTTTGAGCCCAGGCGCTGCCAGGCAGCAGAGCCAAGCCAAGTAACAGGATTTTCATTGAACGCTCACCCGTTCCCATCAAAAAACCCCCGTAGACGTGATCACGTACGGGGGTTGAAATTTGCGAAATTGCGTCAGACCGAATCCGGC
>DATCXY010000454.1:0-2528 GCA_036570585.1 Solimonas sp.
CGTGTAGATGATCTGCTCGTCATGCAGCCGCGGGTTGGCCGTGTGCAGCACGGCGCCGATGCCCGGTACCGCGTAGAACAGTTCCAGATGCCGGTGCGTGTTCCAGGCCAGCGAGCTGACGGTGCCGCCGGCGTCGACGCCGAGCTTGCGCAGCGCCTGCGCGGCCTTGCGTGCGCGCACGGCGAGGCCGGCATAGTCGTAGCGCCACAGCGGCTCGTCGATCAGGCGCGAGACGATTTCGCGACGGCCGTGCGCGCGTTCGGCGAAATCCAGGATCGACGAAATCAGCAGCGGTGTGGACTGCATCAGGCCAGCTCTCATTTTGTTCTCCTCGCTGTTGTCGGGGGCGCCGGCGTCTCGCTCATCGCTTCGCGAGCGTCAGGATTTCCTTGCTGATCTCGGCGATGCCTTCGTTCGCCGCGGACGCGATGCGCGGGATGAAGAAGAAGCCGTGCGGCATGCCTTCGTAGTTGATGTATTTCGCGCGCACGCCGGCGTCGTTGAGCTTGCGCGCGTAGCGTGCGCCGTCGTCGCGCAGCGGATCGATGTCGGCGGTGATGATCAGCGCCGGCGGCAGCGCGGCCAGGTTGTCGGCGAACATCGGAGACAGCAGCGGATCGGTCAGCTCGGCCGTGCAGCGATACAGGTCCATGAGGCGATGCGCATTGTGCTTTTCGAGGCCGGGCTGATCGATGCTCCAGGACTCCGAAGCGAGCGTGGCGTCCAGTGCCGGATAGATCAGGGTTTGGTGTTTGATCACGCTGTCACCGCGCCGCGCGCGCAGCACGCACAGCGCCGCGGCGAGGTTGCCGCCGGCACTTTCGCCCATGACGGCGATGCCGGCCGCCGGCATCGGGCCCAGCGATTCGCTACTGGCGAGCCAGGTGAGCGCGTCGTCGCAATCGTCGAGCCCGCCGGGAAACGGCGTTTCCGGCGCCAGCCGGTAGTCGACCGACACGAGCAGGCACTGTGCCTGCTGGCTGACGGCCGCGCACAGGTAGTCGAGCGTTTCGAGTCCGCCGTGTATCCAGCCGCCGCCATGAAGGAACAGGACGCGCGGGCAGTCCGGGTTCAGTTTTGCCGGAAAATATTTCTTGATGGCGATGGGGCCGGCGCGGCCCGGGATGGTTTCGTATTCGGTGCGGACATCCGCCGGTGGCGCCAGCGCCGCCCAGCCGGGCGCGCGCATGGCATTGCGCACGGCAATCGGCTGCGAGACGGCTTTTTCCGGCGTGATGCCGAGGCCGAGCGCGCGCATCAGGCGGTACGTGCCGTAGAACGCGCGCAGGCGCACGCCCTTGAACTTCAGATTCTGTTTCATGCCGGTTTCCCCTTTCCGACCGCCGCGCAAGTTGTCCGTCTCATCGCATGATGCCGCGCGTCTCAGTCGCCGAAACGACCCATGAGGCGAAGGCTGATCGCACGCGGCGTGATGTAGTAATACTCCTCGGCGGCGAGCGCCGGAGTCGGCACGCCCGACGTGAACGCATTGGTGATGCCGCGCTCGTCGGTCAGATTGTTGACGATCAGCGCGACCTCCGGCAGCCAGCTGATGCCCGGATTGGCGACGCTGAGCTGCAGGTCGATCTGGTGATAGTCGAACACCTCGTGTGCGCCGAACGTCGGCACGGTTTTGCCGATATAGGTGTAGGTTGCATAGCCGCCGAGCAGCCAGTCGCCGAGCGGCTGCAGGAACGACAGCGTCGACGCGGTCTGCCATTTCGGCGCGAGTGGCCAGTTCGTGCCGCTCGCGTAGACATCGCCGGTCGCCGTCGTGAACGGCTTGGTGGTGACCGTGTCGGCGTATGAAACCGAGTTGGTCAATCGCAGGCCGGCCCACGGCAACAGATACTGCAGCGACAGGTCGCCGCCCTTGCTGCGCACGCCGCCGACATTGTCGATGTAGACCGTCAGGCCGGATGCGTCCTGCTGCAGGCTTTGCGGATTTTTCCAGTCGACGAGAAAGCCGGTCAGATCGACGCGCAGCGTGTTGTGGAAGAACTGCGTGCGGATGCCGGCCTCGTAATTCCACAACGTGTCCGACTTGAACGTCTCCGGCGCGGCGTCACGGCCGAACGACTTGGTCAGGCCGGTCTGGATGCCGCCGACGCGAAAGCCCTTCGAGACCAGGCCATAGGCCAGGATGTCGTCGTTGAGATGCCAGACCAGCGATGCCTTCGGATTGAAGCCATCCTCCTTGACCTTGTCTTCGATCACGAACGGTGATTCGAGTTGCTGCGCGAGCACGTAGACGCCGGACTCGGCATTGGCGCCGCCCGACTCGGTGCGGTACAGCCGGCCGCCGAGCGAGACCTCGACGCTGTCGCCGAAGCGGCGCGTCAGTTCGCCGAACGCGGCGAGCTCGCGAATGCGGACATCGCCGTCGGCCTTGGTGACGATCGGTGAACCGGCTTCGGTGAACAGCGAACCGAGCGGACCAAGGTTCAACGCGTTGAGGATCGTCGCCAGCGGCGTCAGCTCGATGGCCAGCGGCACCGTCAGCGTGTTCTGGACGTCCTGCTGCCAGC
>DATCXY010000455.1:0-6173 GCA_036570585.1 Solimonas sp.
CTGGATCCACGCGCCTGCGGACAGGAAGTCGAAAACGACTGCGGCAGCACCGTCCGCATCCGTCCGCCGCGCTAGGCGCTAGGCGTCAAGGGCTGGCATCCGCCGCTTACGGCAGCATCGCTTCCGCCTCCATCATCGCAATACCCGTGGTGGACGGCCAACAAAAAAGCCTGCATCAAGCAGGCCCTTTTGTTGTTTCAATCGAACGTACTGCGTCGACATCCAATTGAGAATTGGCGTCCCCACGGGGATTCGAACCCCGGTACTTACCGTGAAAGGGTAATGTCCTAGGCCTCTAGACGATGGGGACCAGACAGTCCTGATTTGGTGGAGCTAGTCGGGATCGAACCGACGACCTCTTGCATGCCTTGCAAGCGCTCTCCCAGCTGAGCTATAGCCCCACTACAGGGGCGCGCATTATACCCAATGAAAGCGCGTTGGGAAGCCCGTTTTTCACGGTACGCATCACAAAATTTCAGCGACCTTCACACCGCATTGGAATCGTGGGGTGTCAGGCCGCGAACTGCATCGTGAACTGACGCGCGAACTCGCCGAACTCGGCCGCCGGCAGATCATTGATGCCCGCCGCTGCCGCCCGTCCGCCACCGGTCGCGAAGCGCCGGCACAGCTCATCGGCGCCCTTCTTGCGATTCAGTGGTGCGCGCACGCTGATGAGGTAATGACCGTTGGCTTTCTCGGTCAGCACTGCATGCGCGCGATCCGGATGCTGGTTGGTCAGATCGTTGCTGTAGACCCCGCTGACGCGCCGCGCCCAAGCGGCGTCCGGCAATACGAACAGTGCGGCGTGCGCGGTCGATGCGGCGAGTGGCTGCGTTGCCGCCGCGCTGCCCATGTCGTTCGCATAGCCGTCTGCGAGTTTCTCGAAGTGCTCACGGCCATCGGCGATGAATCCGAAAGGCGACGCATGCTGGCTGACGAGGCCGAACAAATCGGCCGGCGCGAAGTGCAGATCACCGATCGATTCGCCGTAGCCGTTGTAATTCAGATAGGTACCGAGGTCTTCAAGCTGGCGCAGTTGCACCTCATCGAGGTCCAAGCCTTTCGCCAGCGCCAGTGCGCTCTTTTTGAGGTTGTCACCGAATGCGCCGACCACTGCCCATGCCAGATAACGGTTCTGCAGATGACCGTTGACGAGCAGACTGGTGCAGACATCCGGCGCCTCGTTGATCAGCGCCGTCATGCCTGCGCCTCGTGGGATCTCGCCGGCAAAGTGATGATCGACGTAGAACACGTCGGCGCCGGCGGCCAGCAGCCGCACGACGCCGTCGCGATTCTTGTCGAGCGAGATATCGAGCACGGTGACACGATCACCGGCGTCGGCCTCGACCTGCGCGAGCAGTTCGATGTCGCGCTTGACGCCAGTGATCAGCCGTGAGGCACGCGGCTCTGCGAGCCGCAGCTGCGTTAGCGCGCAGATGCCGTCGGCATCGCCGTTGAAGACATCGATGTCCGCCATGTTCAGGCCTTTTTCGCGTCGAGTTCCTGGTAATAGGCCATCAGCACCTTGGCGACTTCCGGACGCGAGAACTCCGGCGGCGGCGCCATGCCCTGCCCCAGCATCTGGCGGACCTTGGTGCCGGACAGGACGACGAAATCTTCCGGCGTATGATCCGGCGCTTCGCGCATCATCACCACGCGATCGAGCTTCTTGCTATAGGCGGTATTGTCGGCGCCGAAAATCTGGATCTTCAGTGCGCCCTCCGGTACGCGTTCCTTGAAGATGTTCTGCGAATCGAACGGACCGTAGAAATCGCCGACGCCGGCATGATCGCGACCGACGATCAGATAGTCGGCCCCCATGTTCTGACGGAACGTGGCGTGCAGCACCGCTTCGCGCGGGCCGGCATAGAGCATGTCGAAGCCGTAGCCGGTGATCATCACCGTGTTCTTCGGGAAATAATTGTCGACCATGGTGCGAATACAGGCATCACGCACCGGCGCGGGGATATCACCTTGCTTGAGCTTGCCAAGCAGCATGTGGATGACGATGCCGTCGGTGCCGAGACGCTCGTGCGCCATGCGACACAGTTCTTCATGCGCACGGTGCATCGGGTTGCGGGTCTGGAACGCGACGACCTTGTTCCAGCCGCGCGCCTTGATTTCGTCGCGGATTTCGACGGCGGTGCGGAAGGTATCCGGGAAATCAGTTTTGAAATAGCTGTAGTTCAGCACGTCGATCGGGCCCGACAACACAGTGTTGCCCAGTCCCAGGAAAGTCTGCACTCCCGGATGCTTGGCATCGAGATTGCCGAAGATCTGCTTGGCCATCGTCTGCAACTGTTCGTCGCTGACCGCCTCGACCGCTTGCACGTCCATCACCGCCAGAACCGGATGACCTTCCACATTCGGGTCGCGCAGCGCGATGCGGTCGCCCGCCTTGATGCCGGATTCCTTGGTGATGTTGATGATCGGCACCGGCCAGAACAGACCCGATGTGGTCTTCAGATCCTTGGCGACGCTGAGCGCGTCGGCCAGATTCATGTAGCCGCTGAGCGGATTGAAGTACCCCGCGCCGAGCATCACGGCATTGGCAGCGGCGGACGAATTCAGCAACAGGCTCGGCAGCGATTCGGCTTCCTTGCTGAGGGCAGCGTGCTTGGCGGTGTCGTAGACGAAACGCGGCTGCAGGGTGTCGGAACCATGGGGCTTGATCATGTCAGGGTCTCTTGTTCGGTTAGGGATTTCAGGCGGCCGGCAGGATGCCGCGCGCGCTCAGCAGCTTCAGCAGGGCTTCGACTTCTTCCTGCAGGCTCATCTCGTGGCTCGGCAGCACGAGTTCCGGATGTTCCGGTGCTTCGTACGGATCGCTGATGCCGGTGAAGTTCTTGATCTCGCCGGCGCGCGCCTTCTTGTACAGGCCCTTGGGATCACGCATCTCGGCCTCGGCGAGCGGCACGTCGACGTAGACCTCGATGAAATCAATGCCGGCATCGGCGTGCAGCTTGCGCACGACGTCACGGTCGGCGCGGTACGGCGAGACAAAGCTCGACAGCACGATCACACCGGTGTCGACAAACAGCTTCGCAACTTCACCGATACGACGAATGTTCTCGGTGCGATCTTCAGCCGAGAACCCGAGATTCTTGTTGATGCCGAGGCGAATGTTGTCGCCGTCGAGGCGATACGCGAGACGACCCTGCGCATGCAACACCTTTTCCAGCGCAACTGCCACCGTGCTCTTGCCGGAACCCGACAGGCCCGTGAACCAGATCGTTGCACCCTTCTGGCCGAGCAGCTGGTTGCGGTCGGCGCGGGTTACTTCACCTTCGTGCCAAGTGACGTTGGTTGCTTTCTGTTCAGTCATCGTTGCTCTGGAAGTCTGTTGCGGGGGGACGGCCGATGAGCCGCAGGATCGACATCATAGGGCGGCACGATGCATATTAAAAATGCAATATATGCAAATGATCGTTCTCTTTTATTCATGTTTTGGATTTTCCGAGGCGGCATCGCGCTCATGAATCTCAATCATCTCGCCATCTTTCAGGCGGTCGCCGCCGTCAACAGCGTCAGCGGCGGCGCACGCCGCCTGAACATCAGCCAATCCGCGGTTTCCAAGCAACTCGCCGAATTCGAGCGCAGTGTCGGCGTCAGCTTGTTCCAGCGACTGCCGCGTGGCATGCGCCTGACCGAAGCCGGTCGCATGTTGCAGGGCTTTGCCAACCGTCTGTTCGCCATCGAAGCGGAAGCCGAACACGCTCTGCGTGACCTGCGCCAGCTCGCGCGCGGTCGCATCGCGATCGGCGCCAGCCGCACGATCGGCGCCTACATGCTGCCGCGCGTGCTGGCGGCGTTTCGTGCCGAACATCCTGGCGTTGAACTGGCATTGCAGGTTGAAAACACGCAAGCCATCGAAGACAAGCTGATCGCGGGCGAGATCGACATCGGTTTCGCCGAAGGCATCATCCGCAGTGACATTCTCGACTATCAGGTATTTGCGCAAGACGAACTGGTGCTGATCGCCGCACCGAGGCATGCAGCGGCAAAGGCGTCATCACTAAGCCTGTCACAACTCGCCAGACTGCCACTGCTGATGCATGAAACCGGTTCCGGCACGCGCGCGGTGACCGAACGGGCACTCAGCGCAAAGAAGCTCGACGTCCGCCCGGCGATGACACTCGCCAGCACCGAGGCGATCAAGCACACGGTGGCGACCGGCGTCGGGGTGGCGATTCTGTCCGCGCTCGCCGTGCAAACCGAGTTGCGCGCGAAGACGCTGGTCGTCGTGCCGGTCAAGGATCTGCACATTCGCCGGCCGCTCTATCGCGTGCAGCTCAAGAACATGTGGCCAAGCCCGTCGCTTGAAGCGTTCCTGCCGTTCCTGCAGCACGCGACGCAAACCAGCTGAAGGCGCCAGCACGTCAATGCACATCAGATTGCAGTCTGCGCACAACATCCTGCATCTGCGTGTTGTCACCGTACTGTGCCTGCCACTGCCGTAGTGCCGCCACGGCATCGGTGCGGCGCTGTGGAATCTGCTCAAGCAACAACGCAGTCGCGAGCGTGAATTGAGGATCGCGCGGGTCCAGCTGACGCGCGGTGTCGATCGAAACGAGTGCATCGCGCAGTTGCTGATGCCGCACCTGCCAGAGTCCGAACGCGTAGTGCGCGTACGCGGAGTCTGGATACGCTGCCGCCGCACGCTGCAACAAAGGTTCGCCAAGATCGTCACGCCCGGTCACACGATACAAATCCGCCAGGTTCAGCAACGCGCCTTCCAGTTTCGGTGCCAGTCTCAAGGCAGCAAGAAGATCCTGCTCGGCAGCGGCGGGCTCGTTGCGCGCAAGCTCAAAACGCGCGCGGCTCGCGAGGCTCTCCGGAATATCGATGGTGAATGCCAGACGCTGCAGATATTCCGCGAACAGGACCTGCAACCGTGCCTGATCCCTTGCCGGCAGATCTTGCAGGGGGACGCCAGCAAGCTGCTCGGCCAGCACATAACGGACAGCCGCCACCGGTTCATCGAGCTGCGGCTGCAACAGCTGCCACTTGATCGGCGTTGGAAAACTCTCGGTCGCGCGAACGGCGCCGAGTCGCATGAGCCAGGATTTGTCATGGAGCAAGCTGCCGATTTCCTGCATCGCCTTCCGATCCGGCACGTTGCCGAGGCGCAATGCTGCACTGCCACGCACGATATCCGCCAAGCCGTTGTCGGTGGCAATCGTCACGAGCGCACTGGAGTCACTCGCCAGACCTTGATCGACCGCATGAAACGCATTGGCGAAATGTTCGGCATCCGACGGTCGCGGCGCCGGCAAGGCCCAGCTGTCGATGGCTTTTTGCGCCCAGCTTGCGGTTTGGTCCCGGTGACAACTCCTGCAAGCATCGGCACTGCCGGTGTTGGCTTCCAGCAGCGGGCGCGGCAAACGGAAACTGTGATCACGACGGGCATCGACACCCATGTAGGTGACGGTCGGCATGTGGCAGTTCACGCACTGGGCGCCGTCACTGCCCGGTTTGTGATGACTATGCGCCGACGTGTCGAACACGCTCGCCCGATGGCACTGCGTGCAGGTCGCGTTGCCCGGCAACTTGAGCTTGAGGCTGTGCGGATTGTGGCAATCGGAACAAACCACCCCGTTCTGATGCATCTTGCTCTGCAAGAACGAGCCGTAGACATAGACCTCTTCTTGCATCTGCCCATCCGCCGCGTACAAGCCCGGTTCCAGCAAACGGATCTGATTCTGATCAGCGAAGGACGTGGCCGGATTCCATTGCGCGAGTTCCTGTCGACGCGAGTGGCACTGTGCGCAGACCTGAGGCTGCTGCTGATTCTCCGCGCTGACGCGTCGCTTGATGTCCGACAATGGTGGCTGGGCAGCGACAAATTTCCACTGCGCCGTGTTGGTCAGCGAGACGCTGAGTCCCCTGCCCGGATCGTCATCCTTGTTTGTCGACTTCGCCCAGACCAGATGCTTCGCGCCGGGGCCGTGGCACGATTCGCAGGCAACGTTGATCTCGCTCCACCGCGTGTCGTAACGGTCGGCCTTGGCATCGTATTTCTTGCGCAGGTTCGTCGAATGACAGCTCGCACAGCGGCTGTTCCAGTTGAAGTACGTGCCAGTCCAGTGCAGCGGATCGCCGGCTTTGATCGCCTGCGCATTGACGTCGGCGTGGCTGAGGCTCTGGTCGGTCGGATACAGATGAAACCAGCG
>DATCXY010000456.1:0-3659 GCA_036570585.1 Solimonas sp.
TGCACGGCGATCGCACACGCTACCTGCGGTTTGACGTTGCCGAACATCCGGTCGCCTTGCAGCTCGGTGGCTCGGACGCGGACGCCCTCGCGCAATGCGCGGCGATTGGTGAATCGTTCGGCTATGACGAGATCAACCTGAATTGCGGCTGCCCATCCGATCGCGTGCAAGGCGGGGGCTTTGGCGCCTGCCTGATGAGCGAGCCCGAGCAAGTCGCCGCCGCGGTGCGGGCGATGCGAGGCGCAACGTCCCTGCCCGTCACCGTCAAGCATCGCATCGGCGTCGACGATTCCGACGAGTACGAGTTCATGCGACGCTTTGTCGATACGGTGGCCGGTGCCGGCTGCGAAGTGTTCATCGTCCATGCCCGCAAGGCTTGGCTGAAAGGCCTGAGCCCGAAGGAAAACCGCGAGATTCCGCCGTTGCGTTACGAGGCCGTGCATCGCCTCAAGCAGGAATTTCCGCAACTGACGATCGTGCTCAATGGCGGCGTCCGCGACATCGCCCTAGGCGAATTGCAGTTGCAGCACGTCGACGGCGTCATGCTCGGCCGCGAGGTCTACGAGAACCCCTACGTGCTTGCCGATGTCGACGCGCGATTGTTCGGCGACACTGCGCCAGTCGCGAATCGCGACGAGATCCTCGCATGCGTCGAGCGTTACGCGGCACGCGAACTCCAGCGAGGCACCGCCCTCAATCACATTACGCGACACGTGCTCGGCCTGTATCGCGCACAACCCGGTGGCCGCGCATTTCGGCGCGTACTTTCTGAGGGCGCCCACAAGCCGGGCAGCGACTCGCGTCTGCTCCGCACGGCACGCGAAGCCATGGACGCGTTACCATCTTCGGCAGCGGCCTGAGCGCCGCATCATTTCACGACCACCACGGATTTTCCATGACCACCGACATTACCCGCGTCCGCATTGACACCACGCTCGGCGCGATCGAACTCGAACTCGACGCCGCGAAGGCGCCGAAAACCGTCGCCAATTTTGTTCAGTATGCGAACGACGGCCACTACGATGGCCTCGTATTTCATCGTGTCATCAAGGGCTTCATGATCCAGGGCGGCGGTTACGATGCCAGTTACGATCAGCGCAAGACCCGCGCACCAATCGCCATCGAATCGGCGAACGGCCTGAAGAACGACCGCGGCACGATCGCGATGGCGCGCACTTCGGACCCGAACTCCGCAACCTCGCAGTTCTTCATCAATCACGGCGACAACGACTTCCTGAATCACCCGGGCCAGGACGGCTACGGTTACGCGGTATTCGGCAAAGTGAGTTCGGGCATGGACGTGGTCGACAAGATCGGCGAGACGCCAACTGGATCGGCGCGTCCGTTTGGTCGCGATGTTCCGGAAACGCAGGTGATGATCGACAAGGTCACGGTGCTCTGAGGATTTCACCGACTGGTGCGACGCATGATTCTGCTGCTATCGGATCTGCATCTGCCCAACGAGCCCTCGCCATTGCGCGAGGGCTTTTTGCGTTTTCTCGACGGTCCGGCGCGCGCAGCCGAAGCGGTCTATATCCTGGGCGACCTATTCGAATACTGGGTCGGTGACGATGTCGGCCTACACGATTACGCAGCCGAAGTCGCCGCGCTGCAAACACTAAGTAGCAGCGGCGTGAAACTCTACTTCATGGCAGGCAACCGCGACTTTCTTGTCGGTCGCCGTTTCGCGTCTGCAAGTGGTACGCGCATCCTCAAGGATCCGCAGCTGGTCGATTTCGGCGGCATGCGGACGCTGATTTCACATGGCGATCGCTATTGCAGCGACGATGTCGGCTACCAGCGCTGGCGCCATTTCTCGCGCAACGCGTTCGTGCAGTGGCTGTTCATGCGTCTGCCTCGCGACACGCGGCACAAGATCGCCGGTGGACTGCGCCACAAGAGCGGCGCCGAAAAGCGCAACAAACCCTCGGCGATCATGGACGTCAACGAGACGGCGATCCGCACGGCGATGCAGCAGCAGAACGTGACGCACATGATTCACGGTCACACGCACCGTCCGGCTGATCATCTGCTGCAGTTGCGCGGCGGCGTGCGTGCGACTCGCATCGTATTGGCCGATTGGCATCTCGATCGCATGCAATATTTGTCGATCGACGCGCACGGAAACTGTATCCGCCGACTGATCGAAGATCCGGCAGCCGGATAGGACGAATCAGGAAACGCAGGGGCGCTGCGCCGCGCAGGTCTCTTCCTCGATCTGGATCGTGCTGTGCGTGACACCGAAGCGGGCTTCGAGCAGTTGATGAATCGCAAACAAGGCCGAGTCGCGTCCGGCGTCGGCATGCAAGGTGGCATGCAGCGTGACGACCGGCTTCTCGTCACTCAGCGACCAGGCATGAACGTGGTGGACGCTCGCGACGGCGGCAACCCCCGCTTCCACCGCCTCGATGATCGAGCGCTCATCAAGTCCCGGTGGCGTGCCCTCCAGCAACACGTGCGCTGACTGACGCGCGATGCTCCAGCCGGCGCGAACCATCAGCAATGCGACGAACGCCGACAACAAGGGATCGGCAATCATCCAGCCGCGCCACCAGATCAGCGCGCCGGCGAGCAGCGCCGCGGCGCTGCCGAGCAGGTCGCCGAGCACGTGTGCGAGTGCGCCGCGCACATTGAGGTTCTGCTCACCACCGGACAGGATCGCGAATGCCACGACGTTGACCAGCAGACCGAGCGTGGCAATCACCATCACCGCACCACCCCGCACCATCGCCGGGTGCCATAGCCGCATCAGCGCTTCAGCCAGAATCCACACCGACAGAACCATTAGTGCGACACCGTTGACGAACGCCGCCAATACCTGCCAACGATGATGGCCGTAACTCATGGCCGGTGTTGCCGGGCGGTTCGCCGCACGCACGGCGAGCAGCGCCATTGCCAGCGATGCGGCATCGGTGAGCATGTGCGCGGCGTCCGCCAGCAGCGCCAGCGAACCGGCGATCAAGCCGCCGGCAACTTCGGCGAACATGAACCCACCGGTCAGCAGCAGCGCCCAGAACAATTTGCGTTCCGACGCGTGCGCGGCGTGTGAGTGCGCATGTCCGCCGCCATGCACATGGTGAGAATGGCCGTGATCGTGACCCGCGTGTTCCTGGTGGTGATCGTGCGACATCAGTTCGGGTTCGCGTGAAAATCGTTCATAGGCTATTACTTGCGTTCGCACGAACGGCGAACGTCAAACGGTTTGCATCTCGGCATCAACAAATCCGGCGGCACGCCGCGCCTCGACGTTGAGCGGCGGCCGCAGCCGCACGCCATGCTCGGCAAGCAACGTGCGGAAGGTCTGCGTCGCGTCGAGTCTGCGCTGCGCGCACAGATACTGGAACCAGCGTGTCCCGATCGCAACATGATTTACTTCCTCACGCAGAATGACCTCGAGGATGGCGACGGTCTCGATATCACCGATCTTGCGCAAGCGCACCATCATGCCAGGCGTCACATCAAGTCCACGCGCCTCGAGCACTCGCGGCACCAGCGTCATTCGCAACAGCACGTCGTGCGCGGTGCTTTCGGCCGCTTCCCACAAACCGTTGTGGGCGGTGAAATCACCGTAGTCGTAGCCGAGTGACTGCAGTCGCGCACGCAACATCGCGAAATGCCGGGCCTCGTCCTGCGCAACGCTGAGCCAGTCTTCGTAATAG
>DATCXY010000457.1:0-2208 GCA_036570585.1 Solimonas sp.
CATGCAGCTGCAGACCGGTGTCGTCTCGTTCGCCCCGACCACCATCATCTTCAATGCCGGCAAGGCCAGAATCCGCGGCGTGGAAGTGGAAGCCTTTGCCGAACTGCTGCGCGGCCTGACGCTGAGCCTGTCGTACTCTCACCTGGATACCAAACTGCTGAAGCAGGACGATCATCGTCGCGACGTGCTGGCCGCCGGGTTCACGCCGGAACAACTCGCGCAACTGAGCCTGTCCGGGCTCATCGGGTTCGCCACCTATACGCCGATCGCCGATGTCGGCGACAGCCTGCCGTTCGCGGCCGACAACACCGTGGTGACCTCGCTGTCGTATCGCCTGCCGTTTCCCGCGACGATCGGCGACGTGGAAATGGGCGCGACCTACGTCTACACCGGCAAGCGCCGCACTGCCGCCAGCAGCTCTTCGCCGAACGACATCCTCGATCCGTTCGAACTGCTCAATCTCAACCTGAGCTGGACGAACATTTTCGGCGCCCCGGTGGACCTGACGGCATTCGCGACCAACGTCTTGCAGGAAAAATACGCGACCTATGCGTCCGGCACCTACAACACCACCGGTGTCGACTCGCGCATGGTCGGTCTGCCGCGGATGATCGGCGCGCGGCTGAAATATCGCTTCGGCAACTAGCGATGGCACGGGCGTCCGACGCGGGCCGAACACGGTGAACGTGAAAGCGATCATCGCGGCGCTGTTGACGGCCGGACTGCTGGCGATTGCCGGTTGCGGCCAAAGCACGGCGCTCTCCGTGACGCCGGTCGGCAGCGGCGACCCGGGCCAAAGCAATGACTCGTCACTCGCCGCGCCGCTGATCTCGGGCACGGTTTCATGGGTCGACGGCCAACACGTCTGGACCGACTATGCGTACGACGATCGCGGCCGCACGGCCACCGCGCTCTACGAGGACGCGCCGCTCAGCAACGGCATCGTCGCGAAGCTTGAAAGCGTATCGTCGGTGACGCTCGACGTTGCCCGCATGGGAATCGACACCGGCGAGGCGATCCGCATCGACGCCGACAGCGATGGCGACAGCCGCCTGCGGCTCAAGGGCGCCTGGCACGGCACGGTGCGGATCGAAAGTGAAAATCCGATGACCGTCGAACCCGAGAGCGGCGCCATCGACATCGACATCGGCGCGGGCCACCGTACGCTCGTGCTACAACCGTGAGAGGACACACCATGCATTTCAAACCGGAAGAGATTCCCCTGATCACGCCGGAAAGCGGCAGCGGCGGTGGCGGCTGCATGCGATCGATCAAGGCGGGCGAGATGGAGATCGGCTTCACCTGGACGACCGGTCCGCGCGATTACACGCCGCTGTACGCCGGTCTGCCGGGCGGCGTCTGTCCTTGCGATCACTACGGTTATGTCTTCTCCGGCCGCATCCGCGCGCGCTATGCGGACGGTAGCGAGGAAGTGATCGGACCCGGCGAGGTCTACTGGATCCCCAAGGGCCACGTGCTGATTTACGAAGAAGCCACGCACCATCTCGAAATCAATTCGCACCGCGAACTGCGCGAATTGATGGAAGTGATCCTGCGCAATGGCCAGAAGCAGGCAGCGCCGGACCAATGACGGAACGCTCGCACAATGCCGGCATGAACAAGCCGCTGGCCGGGCTCAGGATCGTCGAAGTCGCGATGTGGGCGTTCGTGCCGGCCGCAGGCGGCATGCTCTCGGACATGGGCGCCTCGGTCATCAAGGTCGAACCGCCGAGCGGCGATCCGTTGCGTGGCCTGCAGACCGGCGGCGCAGGCGCTGCGCAGCATGGCTTCGTGTTGTCGTGGGAAAACTACAACCGCGGCAAGCGCAGCATCACGCTCGACCTGCGCCAGCCACAGGGTGTCGAACTGCTGTATCGGCTGCTTGAAGATGCCGACGTGTTCATGACCAGCCTGCTGCCCGCCGCGCGGCGACGGATGAAGATCGATGTCGACGACCTCCGCGCGAGGTTCCCGAAGCTGATCTATGCGATCGGCAGCGGCGTCGGCCTGCGTGGCCCCGAAGCGGAGAAAGGCGGTTACGACGCGATCAGCTTCTGGGCGCGCGGCGGCATCGCGTCGTCGGCGACACCCGCCGATCGCGATTACCCGATCCAGCCACCGGGCGCAGCGTTCGGCGACTGCACGAGCGCGGCGATGCTCGCCGGCGGCATCGCCGCCGCGATCGCGCAACGCGCCTTGAGCGGCCAC
>DATCXY010000458.1:0-8188 GCA_036570585.1 Solimonas sp.
GCGAACATCTGCCTGGAAACGCCGGGACTCGATACGCTCGACATCCTCGTGCTGTGGCGCGGCTTCCCGACCTACGCCTCGACGCAGACGATCTTCAGCATTCTCACTGCCGACTTTTTCCATCTCGAACAGAACCAGTACGTGCAGTGGTCGCCGACCGCGAAAGCCGAGGTCATGGTGCCCGGCCAGCATGAGACGGCGATGGCGCTCCCCTGGGGCGGCACTGCGCATCCGGTCTGGTTCAAGAATGATCCGCGCGTCGCCACTTGCAAGGCGATGGGTGGCGTATTCGAGCGCACGGTGATGGAAGGCGTTGTGCAGATCACCGGTGTGATCGAAGAACAGATCAAGAAGTTGCCGAAGGCCGAGCAGGAGAAGGCGCTGTCGGACATGGCGGACAGCCTGCAATCCGGCATGCCGCCGCGCGAGAATCCGCGCATCAACACCTCGGTCGATTCCGTGCACGCCAGCGGCCCGCTCGGTCATGCGCACTGCGTGATTCACGGCAACTGCAATTACAAGCAGACCGGATTGCTGCAGGCTTACGCTGCTTACTATCTGCTGCAGGCGGCGCCGAAGCGCGTCGGTTTTGCGTCGGCCTGTCAGGCGTTCGGGCATCGCGAGTTGCTCGGCGTGCTGCAGAGCTTCGGCCTGGTCGCCAAGCCGCAACTGACGATCAACGCCGTGACGGCTTGAGCGCTTGCAAATCGGAGCATGACGATGGCGCTACAGATTGCCCCTTCCGCGGCGCGTGTCGAGGAAGGCGAGCGTCTGTGGGCGCCGCCGGAAGCGCTCGCGGCGGATGCGGCGGTCGAGCGCTTTCGCTACTGGGTCAATGCGCGGCTCGGCCTGGATCTGGCTGACTACGACGCGTTGTGGCACTGGTCGATCGACGACAGCGAAGCGTTCTGGGCCGCGATCTGGGCTTACTTCGACATCCAGTCCGACACGCCTTATCAGCGTGTGCGCAGCCGGCGCGAGATGCCTGGCGTGCTCTGGTTCGAAGGTTCACGCGTCAACTACGCCGAGCACCTGTTGCGTCACGAATCGCGGACGCCCGATGCACCCGCGTTGCTGCATGCGTCGGAATTGCGGCCACTGGAATCGACCAGTTGGCGCGAACTCGGCGCTCAGGTGCGCGTGCTCGCCGAAAGGCTGCGTGCGCTCGGCATTCGGCCCGGGGACCGCGTCGCGGCGTACATGCCGAACGTTCCGGAGACCGCGATCGCGATGCTGGCCACGACTGCGATCGGCGGGGTATGGACGGCGGCGTCGCCGGAGTTTGGCGCGCGCACGGTGATCGATCGCTTTGCGCAGCTCACGCCGAAGCTGCTGTTCGTCGTCGACGGGTATCGCTTTGCCGGCGAAGATTTTTCGCGCGAGACGCAGGTTGCCGAAATCGTCGGCGGTCTGCCCAGCATCGAACACGTGGTCTGTTTGCCGTATCTGCGTCCGCAGCGTGCGGCGATCGTGCCGGGTGCAATGAGCTGGGCCGAGATGCTCGATGGCGCGGACGTGCCGGCGGCGCAGTTCAAGTTTGAACGTGTCGCGCATGATCATCCGCTATGGGTGCTGTTCTCGTCCGGCACCACCGGCTTGCCCAAGGCCGTGGTCCACAGTCATGTCGGCATCCTGCTCGAACACTGCAAGCTGACCGCGTTTCATGTCGGGCTCGATGCGTCATCGCGGCCGTTGTTCTATTCGACCACCGGCTGGATGATGTGGAATGTATTGCTCGCCAGCCTGCTGCAGGGCGCGACGCCCGTACTCTACGACGGTTGTCCGATCGGCCCTGATCCGGAAGTGTTGTGGAAGCTGATCGAGCGCGCGCGCGTCACGCATTTCGGCACCAGCCCGGCCTTCGCGCAGATCATGCAGAAGGACGGATTGCAGCCGCGGCTCAAGTTCGACCTGTCGGCGCTGCAGATGGTGCTGCTCGCCGGTTCGCCGGCGATGCCTGAAACCTTCGCGTGGCTCTACGATCAGGTGAAGGCCGAACTGTGGGTGACCTCGCAAAGCGGCGGCACCGAGTTCGCATCGGCGTTCGTCGGCGCGATACCGACGCTGCCGGTATATGCCGGTGAAATCCAGACGCGGCTGCTCGGCATGGACCTGCGTGTCTGGAATGAACGCGGTGAGGAACTCGTCGGAGAAGTCGGCGAACTTGTCATCACCAATGCCTGTCCGTCGATGCCGATCTATTTCTGGAACGACGCCGATGGCCAGCGTTATCGCGCCGCATATTTCTCGACCTGGCCCGGCGTCTGGCGACACGGCGACTGGATCAAGCTCAACGCGCGCGGCGGCTGCTACATTTATGGCCGCAGCGATTCGATCCTCAACCGCTATGGTGTTTGCATCGGCACTGCCGAGATTTATCGCAGCGTCGAGCGGATCCCCGAAGTGGTCGATAGCATCATCGTCTGCTGCGAGCTTGCCGGCGGGCGTTTCTTCATGCCGATGTTTGTCACGCTGCGCGATGGCTGTGTGCTCGATGAGCGCCTGCGCGAGAAGATCAAGCGCCAGCTGCGCATCGACTGCAGTCCGCGGCATGTGCCGGATCAGCTCTACAGCGTCGCCGACATTCCCTACACGCTGACCGGCAAGAAAATGGAAGTGCCGGTGCGCAAGCTCTTGAGCGGCGTGCCCTTGGAGAAAGCGGCGAGCCGTGATGCGATGCAGAATCCGTCGGCAATCGACTGGTTCATCCGCTTCCGCGCCGACAATCGCGTCATGCTCAGCAGCTGAACCCCAGGATCCAAACCATGGCCGAACCCGTTGCCTCGAACCGGCGCATCGTACTTGCGCGTCGTCCGGATGCGACGCTGCAGCACGGCGATCTGCGTCTCGAACAAGTACCCAGACCGCAGCCCGGCGACGGCGAACTGCTGCTGCAGACCTTGTGGCTGTCGCTCGACCCATACATGCGCGGACGCATGAACGCCGCTGCGTCGTATGCCGAGCCGGTCGCGATCGACGCGGTGATGGTCGGCGCGACCGTCAGCCGCGTGGTCGAATCGCGACACGCCAATTATGCGGTCGGTGATCTCGTGCTCGGCGCCAGTGGCTGGCAGGAATACGCAGTCTCCGATGGTCAGGGCCTGAGCAAACTCGATGCCGCGCTGCCGCGGCCATCGCTTGTGCTCGGCGCGATGGGCATGCCGGGCTTCACCGCATTCGTCGGCATGCTCGACATCGGTCAGCCGAAGGCCGGCGAAACCGTGCTGGTGTCGGCCGCGACCGGCGCGGTCGGTTCAATCGCCGGGCAGCTCGCGAAGCTGCGCGGCGCGCGCGTCGTTGGCATTGCCGGCGGTGACGAGAAGTGCCGCTACGCGGTCGAACAGTTGCGCTACGACGCCTGCGTCGATCACCAGCAACACGATTTCGCCGAGCGTCTCGCGACGGCCTGTCCGGACGGCATCGACGTCTTCTTCGAGAATGTCGGCGGCGCGGTCTGGGAAGCGGCCTTGCCGCTGGTCAACCGCCATGCACGCATCGCACTCAGTGGCCTGGTTGCACACTACAACCGCGCCGAGCCCGGCGATGGCCCCGACCTCACTGCCAAGTGGCTGCGGCAGATCCTGACGCGCTGCGTGACGCTGCAGGGCTTCCTGATCTTCGAGCACTACGAGGCCCGACACGCCGCGTTTGTCGAACAGATGAGCGCATGGTTGCGTGACGGCCAGATCGCCGTCGTCGAGGATGTGATCGACGGCCTCGAACACGCCACCGCCGGTCTGATCGGCCTGTTGCGCGGCGACAATTTCGGCAAGCTGGTCGTGCGCGTCGGCGAGTGATGCCGGTGTTCCGGCATCCGCACCGGATGGATGATGGCGCGCAGCTACGCGATCACTCGGGTCCCTCGATACACGAGGCCTTCGGCCTCGCACTCGGGATGATCGGGGGGCGGGGAGAAGCCCGTTTCGGAAATGACACCCTCCGTTCTACCGAGTGGCGCGCGTAGCGCGCTGTATCGAGGTACGAGTGGCGCACGCAGCGTGCTGTATCGAGGCACGAGTGGCGGCGAAGGCAGGGTATCGAGGCACGAGCGGGCGGTGCCCCCCATACTCCCCCAAACCCGTTCATGCCGAGTGGCGCACGCAGCGCGCTGTATCGAGGCACGCGCGCAACGGCAACCGCCCTAGTTCAACAGCGACATCTGCCGCGCGGCATTGATCGCTTGCAGGCGACTGCTGACGGCGAGCTTCGAGTAGATGTTCTTCAAGTGAAACTTGACGGTGTTTTCGGAGACGAAAATACGGCGCGCTATTTCCTTGTTCGAAACGCCGTTGGCGAGATAGACGAGGATCTGCTTTTCGCGATCGGTCAGCGGTTCCAGCGGTTGGAAGCTGGCGCCGGCGGGTGTGATCTGGTCCAGGTTGACGGCCTGGCCACTGGCCGCCAGCAGGCGAGCGACGAAGGCCTGCAAGTCCAGCAGTGCGGTATCGCCATCCGCGATTTCGCGGGCGAGGCTGGCATGTTCCTCATGCAGCAACGGCAGCAGCAGCGCACCTTCATCGAGCAGCACGCGGACAAAATTCTCCGGTGCTGCGAGCTGCAGTACGCGGCGCAGGCTGCGCCGGGCGAGCTTGTCGCTGCCGCGGCGATGATGCGCGATAACTTCAAGCACCGTCAGCTTGAGCACGCGGTAGTGGCGACGCTGCTTTTGCGCGGCAGCGAGTTCGACGGTGATGCGTTCCAGCGCAGCATCGTGCTGACCACTATGCAGCGCGAGGCGAATCGCGCTGATCGCGTCGCCATCGATGGTTTCCGAATACACCATCCAGCCCTCGGGCAGGACGAATTCGGCTTGCTTGGGAATGCGGCTTGCGATTGCTTTCGCACGGTCGACTTCACCGGCGAGCAGCGCGCGACGCACACGCTCGCGCGCGATGATTCGCAGCAGGCGCGGCCAGCCGGCAGTGTGTGCGAGCTGTTCGGCCTCGGCCAGCACCTCATCGGCACGGTTGGGACGGCCGCGGACATCCTGGATGCGTGCCATCGCGACGTAACCGAGCGCGAGGAAGTCGAGGAGCACGGCGTCGGTGATCAGATCATGGAACTGCAGGAACATCGACTCGGCGAGATCCAGTTCGCCGCATTCGTACAGCGCGTGGATATAGCAGGCGACCAGCGAGGCTGCCGCAAATGATTTGTCGAGATCGAGCTGCTGCTCGGCAAGGCCCGCACGGTAGTGTGTCAAGGCGTCGTTGAGGCGGCCCTGCATCAGCAGGCTGATGCCGTGCACGGCAAACGAATAGCCACCGCTGAACGCGGCATCGCCGCGCACGCTGAGGGTGCGCGCGAGTTGCAGCGCTTCGCGCTCGGCGTCGAAGTCGCCCGCCGACAACGAGCGATAGCCGCTGAGGTTGGCCGCCGCACCGAGCTCGAACGCGCGAAAGCCTTCGGGCTTTTCGGCTTGCAGCGAAATGGTTTCGACGATCGCGAACGCGGTCGGCACATCGTCGATCACCATCGCCAGCATCGAGCGCACGACGCTGGAGTCGATGCCTTGTTCGGAGGCGCCTTCGAGAATCGTCAGCAGCGGCCGCAGCTTGTGATGACGGCGCAGGAACACCAGCGCCCAGGCGATCTTGACCGCCAGTTCCGGGTGTTTGGCGATCTCCTCGAGTGGCAGTGCGTCCGACCAGCGCTCGACGGTCGCGAGGTTGGCATCGACGATCAGCCGATCGGCCCAGACGTTCATGATCTCGACGGCGAGCACGTAATTGCGCGCGGCGATCGCATGGTGGATCGCGTCCTCGTGCATGCCGCGGGCATAAAACCAGTCGGCGGCGCGCCGGTGCACGGTATCGAGCAGCGCCGGATCTTCGCTGCGCGTCTGCTCGCTGAGGAACGACGAGAACAGTGTGTGGTACTTGAACCAGCTCAGCTCCGAATCGAGGCAGCGCAGGAACAGGCCTGAGCGTTCGAGAAACAGCAGGATGCTCTGCGAATCCTGCCAGCCGGTGACTTCATCGCACAATCCGGCCGACAGTCGCGTCAGCACCGAGGTTTGCCGCAGAAACTGCTGGATACGTGGAGGCTGCAGGCCGAGCACGTTGTCGGTGAGATATTCAGCGAGCTGGCGCGGCCGATGCGTCGACGGGTCGAGCAGGGCGCCGCGCACCGACGGGCTGGGCAGGCTCAGCCGGAACAGTTGCAGCGCCGCGGGCCAGCCTTCAGTCTGACGATAGATCGCGTCGAGTTCCTGGCGATTGATGCGCAGATCCTGCGCCTGGCCGAAGAACTGTTCGGCTTCGGTCGGCGAAAAACGCAGATCGTCGGCACGCAATACCAGCGCCTGATTGTTGACGACCAGCCGTGCGAGGCCGATCTCCGGCAGCGTGCGGCTGCCGATGAAGATCGTGACATTGTCGGGCAGGTGTTCGAGCAATTCGCGGAACACGCCGAGTGCGGCGCGGTTGTTGAGCGCCTGGAATTCGTCGAAGTAAAGATGCACGGCGCGATCGAACTGCGCGAGCCGGCTCGCGGCCCAGTCCGACAGGCGCCGACGTGCCGCACGCGGCGAGCCGGATTCTTCACCGGCGGCCAGTGTGCCTTCGCCACCCAGCGATTCGATCAGGGCCTGCAGATGGCCGGCGAAGCGACGCATGTCGTTGTCGGCTTCATCGAGCGTCAGCCAGGCGGTGATCGTGTCCTGACTTTCGTCATGATGCTTGGCCTGCTGCAGCAGCGTCGATTTGCCGTGGCCGGCCGGCGCCTGGATGACGACCGCGCCATAGGCGGGCGCGCGGAACAGGCGTGCCAGCAGTTCGTCACGCTGAATCGCACCGGGGTACGAGATCGGCGTGAAAAACTTGTGTGTGAACACTTCCATGGGTCGTGCGGCAAAATCCATCGGGTCCGCAGCGTCCTTCCCCGCAGATACGCTTTCTGTCGAAGCGCGATCCTTGGACTATATCGCAGCATTTCGGCGCTTGTTTGCCGCATTGCGGGATCGTGGCGTGGGATAATGGCGCATCGTCGCTGGCTGCCGTGATCTTCACCTGCTTCGGCAAGGGCCAGCCGTCATCCCAGCTTCACTATCCGTTTCATGCATGCGCCGCAGCGATTTCCAATACGACCTGCCGGAACAACTGATCGCGCAGTATCCGCGCGCCGAACGCTCGGCGAGCCGGCTGCTGCATGTCGGCGCGGAAATCGCTGATCGCCAGATCGTCGACCTGCCGGATTTGCTGGCGCCGGGCGACCTGATCGTATTCAACGACACGCGCGTGATTCCGGCGCGGCTGTTTGGCCGCAAGAGCACCGGTGGCCGCGTCGAAGTGTTCGTCGAGCGTGTGCTCGGCGCACAGGAATTTCTCGCACAGCTCGGCGTCAGCAAGACGCCCAAGGCAGGCGGCATCATCGAGATTGGTGATGATCGCCTGACGGTGCTCGGTCGTGATGACGATCTGTTTCATCTGCGCTACGACGGTGGCGATGGCGTGATGGCATTTCTCGAACGTGCCGGACGGCTGCCGTTGCCGCCGTATATCGAGCATGCGCCGGACAGCGCCGACGCCGAGCGCTACCAGACCGTGTTTGCGCGCGAGCCGGGTGCGGTGGCAGCGCCGACCGCCGGGCTGCACTTCGACCACAAGTTGCTCGCCGCGCTCACGGCGCGCGGTGTCGAGACCGCGACGCTGACGCTGCATGTCGGTGCCGGCACGTTCCAGCCGGTGCGCGTCGATGATCTGAGCGAGCATCGTATGCACGGCGAGCGTTATGCGCTCGATGCCAGGATCTGCGCGCAGATCGATGCACTGCGCGCGCGCGGTGGCCGGCTGGTCGCGGTCGGCACCACCGTGACGCGTGCGCTCGAATCGGCAGCCGCGGCGCAGGATCGCGATGGCAGCTTGTCGCCGATGGCGGGCGAGACGCATTTGTTCATCACGCCGGGCTATCGCTTCCGCATCGTCGATCGACTGCTGACCAATTTCCATTTGCCCGAGAGCACGCTGCTGATGCTGGTCAGCGCGTACGGCGGTCATGAACGGATGATGGCCGCGTATCGCCATGCCGTCGCCCAGCGCTATCGCTTCTTCAGCTATGGCGATGCGATGTTGATCGAGCCGGCGCCGGGTGTGGTCAGATCGTAGGCGTTCGGCGTTCCGGCGTCGGCTTGCGCAGGTCGCGCGGCTCGGGCCGCGGCGGAATCGGGCGCGGCGGTGGTGCCGGTGAC
>DATCXY010000459.1:0-4865 GCA_036570585.1 Solimonas sp.
GATATCGGCCTGCGGCGCGAAGCCATTGGCATCGAGCGCTTCCGGAATCATCGACTTGAACACGCACTGATGCGCGACGCCGGAATCGAACCACACGTCGAGCGTATCCGTACCCTTCTCGAACTGTGCGTCATCGACGCCCCAGTCGGCCGGCGTCGAACCGAACCACGCTTCGAGGCCTTCGGCTTCAACCTTGTCCGCGATGCGGCGCAGCAGTGCCGACGTGTCCGGATGCAGTTCCTGCTTTTCGCGATCGGTGAACACGGCGAGCGGCACGCCCCAGTAACGCTGACGCGAGATGCACCAGTCGGGGCGGCCAGCGACCATCTCGCGAATGCGGTTCTCGCCCCAGTCGGGAATCCAGTCGGTTGCGGCGATCGCCTTGAGCGCGTCATCGCGCAGACCCTGCCTGTCCATTGCGACGAACCACTGCGGCGTCGCGCGGAAGATCAGCGGCGTCTTGTGCCGCCAGCAATGCGGGTAGCTGTGCGTGATCGTCGCCAGATGCACGAGCGCGCCGGACGCCTGCAACGCCTCGATGATCGGCGCTTCCGCCTTGCGCACGTGTTGCCCGGCAACCAGCGGCGCGGACGCAACGAACACACCGTTCGAACCGACCGGATTGTCGACCGGCAGCTTGTACAGCTTGCCGACCGCGTAATCCTCGACACCGTGCGCGGGCGCGGTATGCACCAGACCGGTACCGGCTTCTAGCGTGACGTGCTCGCCGAGAATCACCGGCACGATGCGCTCGGCGAACGGATGCTGCGCCTGCGCGCCTTCAAGCGCTGCGCCCTTGGCGGTCGCCAGCACCGTCGCTTCGTCCTGCCAACGTTTGGCGGTCGCCTCGACCAGTTCGGCGGCGATCACCACGCGGCCCGCCCTGGCGAAATCGACGAGCGCGTAATCGAGCTCGGCATTGGCGGCAACTGCCTGGTTCGCCGGCAGCGTCCACGGCGTCGTCGTCCAGATCACGAACGCGGCACCGCTGGCGTCGGCAACCCCGAAGCGCTTTGCCAGATCGGCCACGTCGGCTGCCGCAAATTTCACGTCGACCGCGCTCGACTGCTTGTCCTGATATTCGACCTCGGCTTCCGCCAGCGACGAGCCGCAATCGAGACACCAGTGCACCGGCTTGAAGCCGCGCATGACATGGCCGTTGTCGACGATCTGTGCGAGCACGCGCAACTGCTCGGCCTCGTAGGCCGGGCGCATCGTCAGATATGGATGATCCCAGTCGGCCAGCACGCCGAGCCGCTTGAAATCCTCGCGCTGGCGCGACACTTGCTCGCCCGCATATTCACGGCATTTTTCACGAAAGGTCCTGGCGTCGAGCTTGTCGCCAACCTTGCCGTGCTTCTTCTCGACCTGCAGTTCGATCGGCAAACCGTGGCAGTCCCAGCCCGGCACGAAGCCCGCATCAAACCCGTCAAGGCGCGCGGCCTTGACGATCATGTCCTTCAACACCTTGTTGACGGCATGACCGATGTGGATGTCGCCATTGGCATACGGCGGGCCGTCGATGAACCAGAACTTCGGTCGCCCCGCCGTGGCGCGCTGAATTTCACCGTACAGATCGTTCTCCAGCCAGCGCGCAAGCGTCTGGGGTTCACGTTCGGCGAGTTTGGCCTGCATCGGAAACGCGGTTTCCGGCAGATTGATGGTCTGCTTGTAATCCTGCTTTTCGGTCACGGTCGGAGGCGCATGGCGCGGTCGGCGGCCAGCCCATCGGGCCGGCGATGTAGCGGTGGAACGTCTGGGGTGCGGCAAGCCGTCAATTATCGGTCGCCACGCCCAAAAAGGCCATTGCATCGGCCTTGTCGCGCTGCATCTGCACCTGCAGCGCATCAAGCGATTCGAAGCGTTCCTCGGGCCGCAGGAAGTGGCGGAATTCGATCGAGGCAGTCTTGCCGTAGAGATTGCCGGGTGGATCGAAGAAGTGGGTTTCCAGCAGACAGCGCGTGACACCCAGCGTCGGCCGCACGCCGATCGCGGCGACACCCGGCCAATCGCGATCGCCGCCATCGATACGTGCCGTCACTGCATAGACGCCGAGCCGCAGCGCCGGTGGCCGGCGCAGATTGATGTTGGCGGTCGGCATGTTCAGTGTGCGACCAAGCTGCAGGCCGCGACGAACCCCGCCGACGATCCGGTACGGTCGTCCGAGCAGTTCGGCGGCATGCGCCAGATCAGGCAGCGCCAGCGCTTCACGCAGTGCGGTCGAACTGCAACGCAGCTCGCCGAGCCGCACGCTGCTGACGGCGTCTACGGCGAAGCCGAAATGCGTGGCCTGCGCACGCAACAGCACCATGTCGCCGCTGCGACGCGCACCGAAACTGAAATCGTCGCCGACGACGATCGCGCGCGCGCCGAGCCGCTCATGCGCAATCTGTTCGATGAACTCGACGCCACCGAGCGTGCAGAATGGCGGCCCGAAGCGCTGGATGATGGCCGCATCGACACCCGCCGCAGCGAAGTCGTGCAGCTTGGTGCGCAGGTTGGTGACGCGCGGCGGCGCCTGTTCGGGCGTGAAATATTCGCGTGGTGTCGGCTCGAAACACATGACCGCGAGCGGCACGCCCAGCTTGTCGGCCCACTCGCGCGTGCGCGCGATCAGTGCCTGATGGCCACGATGCATGCCGTCGAAATTGCCGATCGTCAGCGCACAGCCGCGCCAATCGCGTGGCAGATTCTGCAGGCCGCGAATGAAGCGCATGTCCTAGTACCGTGCCACAGAGATAACGGAGCAAGATGAAACGGATGGATTTTGGTACGTGGCAGGGCGCGAGGAGGAGACGTAGCTTGTACTACGGCGACGACGAGCAACGCGGCCACGCGCCAAAAGACGCCGTTTCATGTTGCGATATCTCTGCGGCACGGTACTAAGCCCTCCGAAAATGCCGCGGTCGTACGCCGCAGGCGGCCAGCACGGTGAAATAGACGACGATGCCGGCGGTGATCACCAGCAGCACGCGCAACGCGCGCGTCATCGCACCGGCCGCCATCCAGTCCACCAGCGGCCCGGTACCGTAGAGGACAACCACCGCCAGCGCCAGATTGGCGGCCAGCAATTGCAAAACGTAACGACCCCAACCGTCGCGCGGCACGTAGATCCGGTCGCGGCGCAGGCGGCGCAGCAGCAGCGAGGCATTTACCCACGCCGTCAGTGACGTCGACGCCGCCAGCCCGACGTGCGCAGCTTCGATATGAAAGTGCAGCGCCAGCGCAAACAGCACCAGACTCGCGGTCATCCCGACGCACAGGCCGATGATCGCAAAGCGCATCGGCAGTCGCGTTTCCTGGCGTGCGTAGAACCCGGGCGTCAGCACCTTGATCAGTGAAAAGCCGATGAAGCCGATGCCGTAGGCCCACAAGGCATACGTCGTCATCCGCACATCATCGACACTGAATCGACCATGCCCGTAAACCGTGGCAACCAGCGGCCCGGCGAACAGCACCATGCCGACCGCCGCCGGCAGACCGATCACCAGCATCAGGCGCAGCGCCCAGTCGAGCGTTGCCGAGAAATTGCCGGTCGATTGGGTCGCGAACTGCGCTGACAGGGTCGGCAAAATCGCGGTGCCGATGGCGATGCTGAAGATGCCGAGCGGAAATTCCATCAGCCGGTTTGCGTAGTACAGCCAGCTGACCGGACCGTCGCCCAAATGTGTCGACAGATTCGAGTTCAACAGCAGGCTGACCTGCGCGATCGACGAGCCCAGCATCACCGGCAGCATCAGGCCGACGATGCGCCGCACGCGCGCGTCGCCCCAGCCCCAGCGCGGCATCGGCATCAAGCGCAGTTTGAACAGCGACGGTAGCTGGAAAGCGAACTGCAGGATGCCGGCCAGAAACACCGCCCACGCCAGCGCGTACACGGAGCCGGAATCGACAAACGCCGAGGCGATCAGGCAGACGTTGAGGATCACCGGCGTGAACGCCGGGATCGCGAATTTGCCGTAGGCATTGAGAACGCCGCCGGCCATCGAGGTCAACGAAATGAACATCAGATACGGGAACGTCCAGCGCAGCAGCCCGGCGCTCAGCGCAGCTTTCTCCGGGTCGGCGTGAAAGCCGGATGCGAACGCCCAGACCAGCAGCGGCGCGCACAGGCAGCCGATGACCGTAACCACCGTCAGCACGCCGCCGAGCGTACCCATCGTCACCGCCACCAGATCGCGCGCCGACTGATGCGGCTGGGTGGTCTTGGTCTCGGTGAACACCGGCACGAAGGCCTGCGAGAACGCGCCTTCGGCAAACATGCGCCGGCCAAAGTTCGGGATCATCAGCGCGACGAGAAACGCGTCCATGCCGGCGCCCGCGCCGAATGCCGCCGCCAGCATGATCTCGCGGACAAAGCCGAGTATGCGTGACAGCAGCGTCATCACGGCGACCACACCGGACGCGCGGAACAGGGATTTCGACATAGCCGCGAAGTTTAGCGGCTAAACTCCCGCCCCGGCGCATGAAACGTGTGGTTTTTCAGGCGCTTCTCGCCAAATCGGCACACCGGATTCTATTGACAGCGCAGGGCCGCTTGCCCATACTCCGCGACCTTTCGAATCTGCCTCACGTTTTTCAGGAGTTTCACCTTGGCCAATATTGCCAGCGCGAAGAAGCGCGCCCGCCAGTCCGAGAAGCGCCGCGTCCGCAACGTCGCGCAGCGCTCGATGATCCGCACCTTCATCAAGAAGGTGGTCAAGGCCATCGACGCCAAGGACAAGACCGCGGCGCAGACCGCGTACGCTGAAATGGTTCCGGTCGTCGATCGCTATGCGACGAAGGGCCAGATCCACAAGAACAAGGCAGCGCGCCACAAGTCGCGCCTCGCCGCCAAGAGCAGCGCCCTGGCCTGATCTGCGTTC
>DATCXY010000460.1:0-6963 GCA_036570585.1 Solimonas sp.
GTGCGGGCAAGCTGCTGCAATTGAATCGCACGATTCGCCGCATTCTCGAGTTCCTGCTGCGTCAGAACGGTCGCATGGTCACGCGTCAGGAGCTCGAATATCTGTTGTGGCGCGACGAAGTTCCGGACGGTGACGTTCTGCGCGCGCACATGCATGCGCTGCGCAACGTCATCGACAAACCATTCGCGGACAAGCTCTTGCATACAGTGCGTGGCACCGGATATCGGCTGAGCGCCGATACCGAGACAGACGATGGCTGAGCCGCGCCGGCAGCGGCGCAGCACGCTGCATCGTCGCCTGGTCTGGGGTCTGGTCAGCCTGTCGCTGCTGATTGCGGCACTGGCGGCGCTCGGGATCTGGGCCAGCGATGCGTACATCGAGGACGCGGCCGTTCGCGACCTGATGGAGCGCGAACTGTCGTACATGGTCGGGCCGCATGCACCTGCCGTGCGCACCAATGCCCATGATGCGCTGCGCTTCTTCACCGGCGAACAGATTCCGGCACGGCTGCGCCATTTCGGACCCGGTTATTACGAAGATCTGCACGTCGATGGGCGCACTTTCAATCTGCTGGTGCGCGAAGTGGCCGGCGACAGCAACGCCTATCTGCTGTACGACATTTCATTTGTCGAAACCCGGGAGCAGGCACTGGCGTGGGTGGTGTTCGCGGCCCTGATCGCGGTCGCGATCTTCAGCCTGTTCGCCTCGCGCTGGCTGGCGAGCCGCGCGCTGGCGCCGCTCGACGCGCTGGTCGATCAGCTCGCGCACCTGAATCCTGAGCAGCGCGGCGAGCGCATCGCGCTGCCGGTCGATGACAGCGAGCTGGCGGTGATCGTCGATGCATTCAACAGCTACATGGTCGAACTCGATGCCCTGGTCGAACGCGAACGCGCATTCGCGGCGGCGGCCAGCCACGAGCTGCGGACGCCGATCTCGGTGATCCAGGGCGCGGCCGAGACGCTCGCGTTACAGGGTGCGCAGCCAGCACTGCAGCGCATCGATCGCGCGGTGACGATGGCGCGTCACGAACTCGATGCGCTGCTGGCGTTGTCGCGCGTTCGCGAATCGCCGCCGCAGGTGGAAATCGAAATGGGCCCTTGGCTACGTGAGCTGGCCGAGCCGTATCTGGAAGTGATGCCAAAAGCGCAGCTGATCTGGGATCTGGCGGCGCCGGTGACATTGGTGACCGCGCCGGGCGCGATCGCTGCGGTGTTCACCAATCTGCTGCGCAACGCCTTGTACGCGTCGGTGGGTGCGCCGGTTACGGTGCGGCTGCGTGCAGACCGCCTGATCGTCGAAGACCAGGGCCCCGGCATTGCCGCCCACGATCTGCCGCACGTCTTCCAGCCCCGCTTCCGAAGTCGCGACGGCGGCACCGGCATGGGCTTGTACATCGCGCAGACACTGGCAACGCGTTTCGGCTGGCGGCTGACGCTGGTCAATGGCAAGGAAGCTGGCGCGCTCGCGACGCTGGAATTCGGCACCGGCCAGCAACAGTAGAAACGAGAGTCATTCGCATGTAATATGTTGCCACTCTGGCGCGAGCCCAGCGTCAGCATTCCCGAAGCCGACGATCCGCCAGGTGGCGCGTTCGGCTCCCTCAGGAAAAACCATGTTTCGCGTGATCGCTACCGTTGCCCTTTCTGCTGACTGTGTCGCGGGTCCCGCGTTGGTCGACGCCATTGGGTCACGCTTGCGGCGGTCGACCGCAACACTTTCGTCGAGACGATCGTCGCCGCCCAGAACCGGGCTGACGACAGCACCAGCGTCAATGCAGACGACATGCAAGCCGACAGCGCGCGCACCGTGCGCTCGCCGCGCGTGCAACGGGTGACCCCGGTGTCGGCAGACTCCCCGATCAATGCCGTGGATCACTCGCGCCGGACGTTCTGGTTGCGCCTCCTGCTCGCGGGACCTGTGGTGCTGGCTTGCGCGACGCTGGTAATGGCCGGTGGTGCGATCTGGTTGCCGAAGGGCGCGGCGCAGATCGACAACCTGCTGCTGCCGATCCTGCTGTTTCCGGCGATCTGGGCATCGTTGTTTTTCTACGCCTGTCTCGCGCCGAAGCTTGGTCGCGCATATGGCGTCACCGCGATCGTCGCATTGCTGCAGCTGGCGATGATCGGCGTCCACTTCTTCAGCCGGTGATGCCGACATGATCCGCCTGCCGCAACGCGAAACCAAATCCCTGCTGGCGATCCATGGCTGGTCGGCGGTGTTCCTCGGCCTGCTGCTGTACGTGGTAATCGTCACCGGCGTCGCCAGCGTATTTGCCGACGAGATCGGCGACTGGGCGAGTCCGCTGCCGACGGCGACCACACAGCGTTTCCCGGCGGGGCTCGACCAACCCCTGCAGCAATTCGCGGCGAGTGTGGATCCTGAACTGCGCGAGTCGTTCTTCGCGTTCCCGCGTGCCGGCGGCCGCATCCTGGCGCAGTTCCACCGCGACGAGAAAGATGCCAAGGGTCGTCCGACCGAGCGTGGTGTCACGGTCGACATCGATCCGCATACCTTGCAGATCGAGAATCGCCGTGCAGGCGATGCCGAACAGATGGACGCCGGTGATCGCAGCAACCGGCTCGCCGACTTCTTCGTCAATTTGCATGTGCACCTGCACGTGCCGAATCCCTGGGGACTGCTGCTGACCGGCGTGCTCGGGCTGGCGATGATGGTCGCCGCGGTCAGCGGCTTTCTGATGCATCGGCATTTGCTGCGTGAGCTGTTCACGTTGCGCCGTCGTCGCGGCGATCTGCTCAGCAAGCGCGACGCGCATGCGGTCGCCGGCAGCTGGAATCTGCTGTTCAGCTTCCTGCTCGCGTTCACCGGCAGCTTCTTCAGTTTTGCGACCAGCTTCGGTGTGCCGGTGATGGCGATGGTCGCGTTCAACGGCGACCAGGCCAAAGCGTTCGAGACCTTCATCGGCAATCCGCCGGTCAACGATCCGCGTCCGGCACCGATGGCGAGCATCGAGGCGATGCTTGCCGATGCGACACACCGCGCCGGTGCCGACACGTTCTTCATCAGCGTCGAACATTGGGGTCGTGCCGATGCGCGCGCCACGATCTCGATGCTGCCACCGGAAGGCGAACTGGCCGGCACGACCTATGTCTACGACGGCCCGAGCGGCGCGTTCCAGTACGAAAAGCCCGCGCTCGGCCGCGTGCCCTCGCTTGGCGGCAGTCTGTTTTCGCTGATGGCGCCGCTGCACTTCGGCAACTTCGCCGGCGTGCTGTCGAAGGCGGTGTGGTTTGCGCTCGGCTTTGCCGCCGCCTACGTCGCGCTCAGCGGCCTGCGCCTGTGGACACAGCGGCGCGCCGCCGAACGCGCGTGGCGACCACTTGCGTATGCGGTCACGGGTTTCGGCTATGGCCTGCCATTGTCGCTGCTGGTCGCCAGCGTGGTGTTCTTCGTGGCGCGCAGCGCCGACATCGACGTCAACACCGCGATGATGCGCAGCTTTCTCGCGACGCTGACGCTTTCGGTGTTCGGCAGCGCGCTGGTCGATAACGCGCGAGCCGCACGCACGATGCTGGCGCTGACCGGCGCGCTGCTGCTCGCGCTGCCGGTCTTGCGCCTCGCCTGTGGCGGGCCAACGTGGGCCGAAATGTTTGCGACCGCGCAGCTGGTGGTACCGGCGATCGACACGGCGCTGACACTCTCGGGCCTGATCTGCCTGACATTCGCATGGCGCGCAGCACGCGTTCCGCGCGCCGACGCGCCGGTGCAATTGAAGGAAGTGCGCGGATGATGGGCCTTGTCGTGCTGTGCGGCGTGTTGCTCAGTGCGTGCGCGTTGCTCTGGCTTGCGCGGCACGATCCCAAACGGCTGCGCGTACTCGGGCGGCGACACGCGGCGGCGGCGCTGGCACCACGTCGGCTGGCGGTGCTGATTGCGCTGGCCCCGGGTCTTGCCATGCTGCTCCGCGCCGATTGGGCCGAGCTGATGATCTGGGCCGGCGCGGTACTCGCGATCGGCTGGTTGCTGACGCAGACGCTGGCGGTACGGGCGCGGTGACGGCGCCGCGTCGGCGCTAAAAAGCTCGCCCGCTCACGCGGCGCGAATGGCCTGCAGCACCGGCTCGGTTGCCGGCCGCACGCCGCGCCAGACTTCGAACGCTGCCGCGGCCTGTTCGACCAGCATGCCGAGGCCGTCGGCAATGCGCGTCGCACCTTGGACTTCGGCCCAGGCGCGAAACGGCGCATGCGCGGGGCCGTAGGTGAGGTCGTAGCACGCACCTCCCGTTTCCAGCAGATCACGCGGCAGTCGCGGCATCAGGCCGGCGTGGCCGGCTGAAGTTGCATTGATGATGAGGTCATAGCGATCACCTTTCAGCGTCGCATGCGTGCGCGGCGTGACCACGCCGACCGACTTGAATTGCTCGGCCAGTTTTTCCGGCGACCATGGATTGCGATTCGACACCGTGAGGTCCGCCGGCTTGAGCGCCAGCAGTGGCGCGAGCATGCCGCGCACCGCGCCACCGGCGCCGAGGATCAGTACGCGCTGGCCTTCGACGGCGTAACCGAGTCGCGCCAGATCGCGCGCCAGACCTTCGCCGTCGGTGTTGTCGCCGTACCAGCCGGCCTCGGTGCGCTTGAGGGTATTGACCGCGCCGGCAAACAGCGCGCGTTCACTGACCATCTCGCACAGCATCGGCACTTCGGCCTTGTGCGGCAGCGTGATGTTGACGCCGAGATAGCCGTCGCCGTGCAGGCGCTGCAGCGAGGCGACGAGCGCATCGGCCGCAACCTCGATCGCCTCATAGCTGAGATCTTGCTGGGTCGCCCTGGCAAAGGCAGTGTGGATCGCGGGCGATTTGCTGTGCGAGACGGGTTTGCCGATGACGGCGTAGCGATCAGTCATTGCGTGTTCGAGGCTGGATTCAATTCGTGTGGAAAGGAGGGATTGCGCGTGCTATTCGGCGAGCCACTGCGCGGCGCGCTTGGCGAAATAACTCAGGACCATGTCGGCGCCGGCGCGGCGGAAGCACAGCAGCGATTCGAGCACCGCCTTGCGTTCATCGAGCCAGCCGTTGTCGATCGCGCCCTGCAGCATCGAATACTCGCCGCTGACCTGGTACGCGGCGGTCGGCACGCCGAACTCATCCTTCACGCGGCGGATGATGTCGAGATACGGCATGCCTGGCTTGACCATCACCATGTCGGCACCTTCGTCGAGATCGAGCGCGACTTCGCGCAGCGCCTCGTCGCTGTTGGCCGGATCCATCTGATAGGTTTCCTTGCCGCCCTTGCCCAGATTGCCGCTGGAGCCGACCGCATCGCGGAACGGGCCGTAGAACGCCGACGCGTACTTGGCCGCGTACGACATGATCAGCGTGTTGCGCTGGCCGTCGCGTTCGAGCACATCGCGAACCTGGCCGATGCGGCCGTCCATCATGTCGCTCGGCGCGACGATGTCGGTGCCGGCACGCGCGTACATCAGCGCCTGCCGACGCAGGATGCCGACGCTGGCGTCGTTGTCGACATAGCCGTTGGCGTCGAGCACGCCATCCTGGCCGTGGCTGGTGTACGGATCGAGCGCGACGTCGGCGAGCACACCGATGCCGGACACGCTCTGCTTGATCGCCTTGATCGAGCGCATCATCAGGCTGTCCGGATTGAGTGCCTCGTCGCCACCGGGCGACTTGCGCTCGGCCGGCGTGACCGGGAACAGCGCGACGCAACCGACGCCGAGCGCGCGCAGCGCTTCGCATTCGCGGACCAGTTCATCGAGATCGAGGCGCGTGACGCCGGGCATCGCCGCCACTGGCCCCTTGAGTGCGCCTTCGGCGACGAACAGCGGCTGGATCAGCTGGCCGGGCGCGAGCGAAGTTTCGCGCACCATCGTGCGGATATGGGGAGCCTGGCGCGTACGGCGCAGGCGCGTGCGGGGGAAGGAGCCAGACGTCACGGTGGATTCCGACAGCGACAAAGAGCGCGAATTATAGCGGCGGCGCCGTCGGTACCTCGCGCTGGATGACGATGCCGGCACCGGCTTCAGCTTCAGCCGGCAGCCGGTGCTTCCACTACACTGCGGGTTCCACCGAGTTTCTCTGCCACATGACCGACGCCGCCCTGCTGATGCGCCTGCTCGCCGATACGGCGGAGGGCAATCAGCGCGCATTCCGCGAGCTGTACGAGGCGACCAGTTCGCATCTGTTTGGCGTACTCGTGCGTATTCTGAATCGACGGGATTGGGCAGAAGAAGCGTTGCAAGACTGTTATCTCAAGGTGTGGCAAAAGGCCGAGCAGTACGCCCCGGAAAAGGGTGCGCCGCTGACCTGGATGATGACGATCGCCCGGTATCGCGCGCTCGACCTTCTACGCATGAAGCGTCCGGAGATCGGCATGCCTGATGAGGACGATGCGCCGCCAATGACATTTGCCGACGGCGACGCCGTCAATCCGGAATTGCGCGCGGTCGAGACTGAAGGCATCGGCAAGCTCTCGCATTGCCTCGATGAATTGGCGCCGGAACCGCGCAAAAGCGTGCTGCTCGCCTACTACGAGGGCTATACCCATCCGGAACTTGCGGCCGCGATGAAGGCGCCGCTCGGCACCGTCAAGAGCTGGGTGCGGCGCGGTTTGGTGCAGCTGCGCGCGTGTCTCGACGCATGAAATACGAAAACGCCAGACTGACGCAGATGCTGGCCGCCGAGTACGTGCTCGGGACCCTGGTCGGGCGTGCGCGTCACCGCTTCGAGCGCCTGCTGCAGGCGCGCGCCGATCTGCGTCGCGAGCTGCAATTCTGGGAAGCGCGCTTCGCGCCGCTGCTGGCGAGCAGCAAGCCGATTCCGCCGCGCGAAATCGTCTGGGCCGAGATCGAAGCACGCATCAACCATCCGACCGTGACACCGATCAAGGCCGTGGCGAGCGCCGCGCCGCGCAGCCTGTGGCTGTGGCAGACCTGGGCGGTGGCCGCCAGCGCGGCGCTGGTCGCCTTGTCGCTGCAGTTCTATCGCTACAC
>DATCXY010000461.1:0-6832 GCA_036570585.1 Solimonas sp.
TTCAGACCGTCGTGTCCGTACTGATCGTAGACCGCGCGCTTTTGCGCATCGGTCAGCACCTCGTAGGCCTCGCTGATTTCCTTGAAGTTCTCTTCGGCGGTATGGTCGCCCGGATTGCGATCCGGGTGGTACTTCATCGCCAGCTTGCGGTAGGCCTTCTTCAGCCCGTCTTCGCTGACGGTCTTTTCGACCATCAATACTTCGTAGTAATCGCGCTTGCTCATGCTTTCTTCAGTCCCGACTCGATCCGGCGATCCGGAATGAGCCAGATCAATGCCGCTGCCACATAAATGAAATCCGCCATCCAGCGCTGCACGAACGACAGGACAATCGCGCTCGCATACAGCAGCGGTGAAATCTTGCCCTTGAGGTCACGGCCCAGGGCAAGCTTGAGTTTTGAATGTTCCCCCTGCGAGCGGATGATCGCGCTCTGCAGGATGAAATACGCAATCGCCGCCATCAGCAAGATCACGCCATACAGCGCAGTGGGGACGGCTTCGAATTGGTTTTCGCCCATCCACGCGGTCACGAACGGAAGCAGCGACAGCCAGAACAGCAAGTGCAGATTGGCCCACATGATGCCGCCAGTAATGCGGTCGGTGGCATGCAGCATGTGATGATGGTTGTTCCAGTAGATGCCGACGTAGACGAAGCTCAGCACGTAGCTCAGCAGCGTCGGCCAAAGCTCGTGCAGCGAGGCAAAGCTCGACCCGTGCGGTACTTTCAGCTCCAGCACCATGATCGTGATGATGATCGCGATCACACCATCGCTGAATGCTTCCAGCCTGCCCTTGCCCATCGTCATGCCCCCATAACGACGAGCGCCCGGGATCGCCGGGCGCTCTGTTTCTTCACAAAATCTACTTCTTGTCCTTTACTTCGGTGAACTCGGCGTCGACAACATCCTTCCGGCGAGGCGCCACCCGCCGCACCCGGCGCGGCACCAGCAGTATCACCGCCAGCCGCCGCAGCCTGTTCGGCGTAGACGCGCTCCATCAGCTTGGCCGAGGCCTGCGTCAGCGCTTCGGTCTTGGCGGTGATCGCGTCCTTGTCGTCGCCCTTCACTGCTTCACGAGCCGCAGCGATGGCGTCTTCGATCGCCTTCTTCTCGTCGGCCTCGACCTTCTCGCCCAGATCCTTCAGCGACTTCTCGATCGCGTGAATCATCTGGTCGGCCTGATTGCGCGCGGCGATCAGCTCGTTGAACTTCTTGTCGTCCTCGGCATGCGCCTCGGCATCCTTCACCATCTTCTGGATCTCGTCGTCCGACAGGCCCGAGTTCGCGGTGATGCGGATGCTCTGTTCCTTGCCGGTCGCCTTGTCCTTGGCGGTGACATGCAGGATGCCGTTGGCGTCGATATCGAACGTGACCTCGACCTGCGGCATGCCGCGCGGCGCCGGGCCGATGCCGGTCAGATCGAAACGGCCGAGCGACTTGTTGGCCGACGCGATCTCGCGTTCGCCCTGGTAGACCTGGATCGTCACCGCAGTCTGGTTGTCGTCGGCAGTGGTAAACGTCTCCGACTTCTTGGTCGGGATCGTCGTGTTCTTCTCGATCAGCTTGGTCATCTTGCCACCGAGCGTCTCGATGCCGAGCGACAGCGGCGTGACGTCGAGCAGCAGCACGTCCTTGCGATCGCCAGACAGCACGGCGCCCTGCACCGCAGCACCGGCGGCAACCGCTTCATCCGGATTGACGTCCTTGCGCGGTTCCTTGCCGAAGAAGTTCTTGACCGCGTCCTGGACCTTGGGCATGCGCGTCTGGCCGCCGACGAGGATCACTTCATCGATTTCGCTCGGCTTGAGGCCGGCGTCCTTGAGCGCGATCTTGCACGGCTCCATCGACTTGGCGATCAGATCGTCGACCAGCGCTTCGAGCTTGGCGCGCGTCAGCTTCATGGTCAGATGCTTCGGACCGCTGGCGTCGGCCGTGATGTATGGCAGGTTGACGTCGGTCTGCGTCGAGCTCGACAGCTCGATCTTGGCCTTTTCGGCCGCTTCCTTGAGGCGCTGCAACGCGAGCGGATCCTTGTGCAGATCGATGCCCTGCTCCTTCTGGAATTCGGCCGCGATGTATTCGATCACGCGCTGATCGAAGTCTTCACCACCGAGGAAGGTGTCGCCGTTGGTCGCGAGCACTTCGAACTGCTTCTCGCCATCGACATCAGCGATCTCGATGATCGAGATGTCGAACGTGCCGCCGCCGAGGTCATAGACCGCAACCTTCTTGTCGGCGCCGGCGACCTTGTCGAGACCGAACGCAAGCGCAGCCGCAGTCGGCTCATTGATGATGCGCTTGACGTCGAGGCCTGCGATGCGGCCGGCGTCCTTGGTCGCTTGGCGCTGCGAGTCGTTGAAATACGCCGGCACGGTGATGACCGCTTCGGTGACTTTCTCGCCGAGATAGTCTTCGGCGGTCTTCTTCATCTTCAGCAGGATCTCGGCCGAGACTTGCTGCGGCGCAAGCTTGTTGTCCTTGACCTGGACCCAGGCGTCACCGTTGTCGGCCTTGATGATCTTGAACGGCGAATGCTTGATCGCTTTCTGCACCTCGGCATCGTCAAAGCGGCGACCGACCAGCCGCTTGACCGCGAACAGCGTGTTGAGGTGATTGGTCACTGCCTGGCGTTTGGCCGAGCGGCCGACCAAAGTCTGGCCATCATCGGTGTACGCGACGACTGAAGGCGTGGTGCGCTCGCCTTCGCTGTTCTCGATGATCTTGACATTGTTGCCGTCGAGGATCGCGACGCAGCTGTTGGTGGTACCAAGGTCGATGCCGATGATCTTTGCCATGCGTGACTCCAGAATTTATTCAGTCCTGCCGCCTAATTGATGGCTTTGCGCAGGGTTTCAAGGGGTTTTTGTACGATTTACCGCGTTTGCCGCCGGACGGTTTATTCCGGCGCGCGTGCCACGACCACCATCGCCGGACGCAGCAAGCGATCATGCAGGCTGTAGCCTTTCTGCATCACGCTCAGCACGTGATTGGCCGGCACATCGGTGCTCGGCGCCATCGTCATCGCCTGATGAAAATCAGGATTGAACGGCTGTCCGACCGGGTCAATCTGCTTGACGCCATGCTTCTCGAGCACGCTCATCAGTTGACGATAGGTCAGCTGCATGCCCTCGCCCATTGCCTTGGCCGACGTATCCGCGGCTTCCGCCGCGGCCTTGAGGCCAAGCTCGAAACTGTCAGTCACAGCCAACAGCTCCGTCAGCAACTTTTCGGTCGCGTACTTGAGGCTGCTCGCCGCATCGCGTTCGAGCCGCCGCCGCGTGTTCTCAAGATCGGCCGTCGCGCGCAACTGCGCTTCCTTGGCGGCGGCGGCACGGGTTTCGGCGTCGTTGATCTGCGCGCGCAGCGCGTCGAGTTCGTCGCCAGTGTCGAGGTCGTCGGCAGGTTCGGGGGTATCCGTCATGTCGCAAATACTCAAGCTGATGGGGCTGATTTGACGAGAAGTCCGCCACAAGGCGAACCGCGAAGGGGCGCCATGATAGCCACGTCGCCGGCAGCCAGCCAGATTTTTGGATGATCCGACCAGCCCCGGCAGCGCCCTGCGCCCTATCTGTGGTTCAGCCGTCGCCTTTCAAGCCTGCCGACAGCAGGCGCGCGGTTTCGCGAACGATCGGAATGATGCGGTGATAGGCCATCCGCGTCGGCCCGATCACGCCCAGCGTGCCGGCGACTTTGCCGGCGACGTAGTACGGCGCAGTCACGACGCTGCATTCGTCGAGCACGCGATAGCCCGACTCGTCACCGATGAACAGCTGCATGCGATCGGCGTTCAGACACTGATCGAACAAATGCAGCAGATCGCGTTTGGTATCGATCGCCTCGAACAGGTTGCGCAGACGCTGCACGTCGGCCAGTTCCTGGAAACCCATCAGATTGGGCCGGCCGGCAAACACATAGTCGCCAGTGCTGACGCCCTGTGGCCGCAGGGCTTGCTCGGCGATCGCCGCGGCTTCACACAGCAGCAGGTTGACGTGCGCCTGCGCGTCAGCCGCCTCCTGCATCAGCGCCTGACGCAGGTTGACCAGATCGCGGCCGGCGAAATGTTCATTGACCAGGTTCGCATAGCGTTCGAGCTCGTCGGCGCCATACGGTCGCTCCGTGCTGATGATGCGGTTCTGCACCTCGTGCTGATTGACGACCAGGATCGCCAGCACGCGATTGCCGGACAACGGCAGGAATTCGATGCGTCGCAGCACTGCCAGATTGCGTCGTGGCACCGTCACCACACCGGCCATCTGCGACATCTCCGACAGCAGGTTCGATGCCGCCTCCACCAGATCGGCCTCGCTGCGATTGCCCGGCAGCAATTCATCGGCGATCAGCGCGTTTTCCTCGTCACTGAGACGTTCCGGCGAGAGCAAGGCATCGACGAAATAGCGATAACCGCGCGTGGTCGGAATGCGGCCGGCGGAAGTATGTGGCGAGGCGACAAAGCCGAGCTCGTCGAGGTCCGCCATCACATTGCGGATGGTCGCCGACGACAGGCCTAGGCTCGCCATCCGCGACAATGTCCGCGAGCCGACTGGCTGACCATCGTGGATATAACGCTCGACCAGCAGCTTCAGCAGTTCGGCGGCGCGGGCATCGAGAGGTTGCGACATGCCACCAACATGAATGTTTCGCGTCGCATTTTCAATAGTGTCGTTTGGCCGGACACGAGGAAAGCGGCGGCGTTCATGCTAAGTTTCGCGGCATTCTCCCGGGTTCATTCATGTCATCGTTCGAGACTGTCGGCATCATCGGCAAGCGGCGCGATCCGCAGGTCGTGCCCACGCTGATGCAGTTGCTGGAAATTCTGCGCGCACTCGGTCGCGAGATCTGCGTCGAGGATGTCACGCTGCCGGGCGTCGAACTGCCGGCGAACGTGCAGCGCATGTCACGTGCGCAACTCGCCGGTCACTGCGATCTGGCGGTGGTCGTCGGTGGCGACGGTACGTTGCTGTCTGCAGCGCGTGATCTGGCGCCGTCTGGCGTGGCGCTGGTCGGCATCAATCAGGGGCGACTCGGGTTCATGGTCGACGTGCCGCCAGCAGAAATTGCCGAGATCTTCGCCGCGATCTTCGCTGGCAAATACGTACGCGAAGATCGCCTGATGCTGGAAGCGCGCGTACTGCGCGAAAAGCGCCCGCAGACGTTTGTCGCGATGAACGATGTCGTGATCCGTAATCAGGCGGCGATCCGCATGCTCGAGTTCGAAAGCTGGCTCGACGATGAATTCATCTCGCAGCACCGCGCCGATGGTTTCATCGTCGCCAGCCCGACCGGCTCGACTGCGTATGCGCTGTCCGGTGGCGGCCCGGTCGTGCACCCGAGTCTCGACGCGTTGACGCTGGTGCCGATCTGTCCGCATACGCTGTCCGACCGCTCGATCGTCGTCAACGGCAAACAGACCGTGCGGATCACCTTGCGTGGTGCGCCGAACACCGTGGCGATGCTGACCTGCGACGGCCAGACCGCCGAAACCTTGCATGCCGGCGAGTCGTTCGAAGTCAGCAAGGCGGCGTTTCGTCTACACCTCGTTCATCCGGAAAACTATTCGTACTTCAATATTCTGCGCAACAAATTGCGCTGGGGTCGCGGCCCCGAGCTGGCACCCGGCCCCACGCCGTAATTTACTTTAAGAAAGCACGCCAAGATGCTGAAAAATCTATCAATTAGAAACCTCGCAATCATCGATCTGGTCGAGCTCGACTTCGCCGATGGCTTCACCGTGCTGACTGGCGAGACCGGTGCCGGCAAGTCGATCCTGATCGATGCGATCGGTCTGGCGATCGGGCTGCGCGCCGACGCCAATCTGGTCCGCGCCGGCCAGGAAAAGGCCGAGATCAGTGCCAGTTTCGAGCTCGAACCCAAAGCACCTGCGCGCCGCTGGCTGGCCGACAACGAGCTGGCCGACCCAGATGACCCGACGCTGCTGGTGATCCGCCGCGTGGTCTACGCCGAAGGCCGTACGCGCGCATTCGTCAACGGCAGCCCGGTCAATGCTGGCCAGCTGCGCGAGCTGGGCGAAATGCTGATCGAAGTGTTCGGCCAGTCGGAGAGCCAGACACTGCTGCGCGTCGACGTGCAGCGCGATGCGCTCGACGATTACGGTTGCAGCGAAGCGACGCGCGAGGCCGTGATCGCAGCGGCGCAATCCTGCGCAGAAGCCGGACGCGCACTCGATCGCCTGCGGGCAGCCGGCAGCCGCGATCCAGCGCAGCTCGAATTCCTGCAGTTCCAGATCAGCGAACTCGATGCATTGGCGCTTGGCGATGATGAACTCGACGGGATCGAAGCCGAACATCGCCAGCTCGCACATGCGGGCCGCCTGCTTGAAGAAGGTGCGCAGGCGCAAGAGCTGTTGTACGGCGGCGAGAACAGTGCCTACGACCAGCTCAGCAGCGCGCAAAGTCTGCTCGACGGGCTGGCGCCGCTGCATCAGGGATTTCGCGAGGCGCTCGACATCACCGAAGCCGCCCTCGCCCAAGTCCGCGAGGCGGCCGACAGCGCGCGTCGCGTCGTCGAAGGGCTCGATCTGGATCCGCAGCGCCTGGCAGAGCTGGAACATCGGCTCGGCGCGATTCACGACCTCGCCCGCAAACATCGCCTCAAGCCGGCGGAGCTCCCCGCGCACCTGCGCAAGCTGCGCGCCGAATTGGATGAAGCCGGCGATGCCGCCGGCAAACTTGATGAGCTGGAGCGCCAGCGCATGGCCGCGCTGAAGCGCTACGGTGAAGTCGCCGCCAAGCTCAGCGGTGAGCGCAAGCGCGCCGCCAAGCGCTTCGGAGAGGCGGTGACGGCCGTCGTGCGCACGCTCGGCATGCCCAATGCGAA
>DATCXY010000462.1:0-5285 GCA_036570585.1 Solimonas sp.
GATCGTCGAGAACATCGCGCCGGCGGCCGCAGCGCGCGCAGCGGGCGCGGCGCCGAGCACCTGTCGTGAATTCGGCGAGAAGAACATGCCGAAGCCGAGTCCGCAGATCGAAAGGCGCCAGACGATGTCGAACGCGACCGGCGCGGCTGGCAGAAAGGCGAGGCAGACCAGACCGGCAAAGCCGATCGCCATGCCGATCGCGCCGAGGATGCCGGCCGGATAGCGATCCGACAACAGGCCGGACACCGGTGCGACGACCATGCTGACGATCGGAATCGGCGCGAGTACGGCGCCGGCGGCGACCGGCGAAAAGCCGAACTGTTGCTGCAGCCGGATCGGCAGGATCACGGTGGTGATCGTCATCGCGATGTAGGCGCACAGCGAGCCGATGCACGGCAGCGCGATGTCGCGTTGCCGCAGCAGATCGAGCGGCAGGATCGGCAGCGCCTGTTGCCGTTCGCGGCGCACGAAGAAGATGCCGACGGCAATGCCGAGCAATACGATCGCGGCCGATATCACCGGCGAGTCGCCGTGCACGCCGCTTTCGAGGCCGACGACGATCAGTCCGAGCATGCCCGCACACATCGCGGCGCCGAGCACGTCGAACGGCTGGTGATGACGGATGCTGTCGGGCAGCGCCTTGTGCCCGATCACGATCGACAGGATGCCGAACGGCACGACCGCCGCGAACAGCCACGGCCACGGTGCGATGGCGAGAATTGCGCCACCGACCGTTGGCGCGAACGCGGCCGCGCTGGCGGCGATGACGGTGTTCAGGCTCAGGCCACGACCGAGATGCGACAGCGGGTAGATCGAACGGATCAGTGCCGAGCTGACGCTCATCGCCGCGGCGGCACCCAGCGCCTGGAAGCCGCGCACGATCACGAGGAACGGCAGACTGTGTGCGAAAAAGCACAGGATCGTGGCGACCACGAATGCCGCCTGTCCGCACTGGTAGGTCTGGCGATAACCAAAGCGTTGGCTGAGCGCCGACAGCGGCAGCACCGCGGCCATCAACACGAACTGGTAAACGGTGACGACCAGCACTGCCGATGCCGGGTCGACGTGCAGGTCACGCGCCAGCGTGGGCAGCGCGACATTGACGATCGAACCATCGACGATCGTCAGGATCGTGCCGAGCGATACCGCGGCGATCGCAACGTAGCGGCGCGGTGTCGGCAATCCGTCCGTCCGGCTGTCGCCGGCGGTACTGCTCATCCGGCGATGTTCAAGCGACGATGCCGAACGCCGGCCGCACCGGACTGCCGGCATGGATCTCTTGCAGCTCGACGATGTTGCCGTCCGGGTCGTAGAAATAGCACGAGGTCACGCCACCAAGCGCGAGATGTTGCGGCGGCGAAATGAAGTCGACGCCGGCGGCCTTCAGGCGCGCATGCTCGGCGTGAATATCGATCACGTCGAACGCGATGTGGCGGATGCCGACGTCGCAGGCCGGCCGTCGCTCGCCGGCCTTCGGTTGCGGCTGCGCATAGCAGAACACTTCCATCTGCATGTTGCCGAGCTGGAACTGTGCGACCTGCCCGCGCGTCTCGCGCATGCCGACGATGTTCTCGAATGGTTCGAAGCCGCCTGGAATCGACGACACGCGATCGAGTTGCACGCCGAGCAGATCGCGATAGAACGCGACGAAGCGGTCCATGTCGGCCGTCGCCAGCGAGATGTGGTGCATGCCGCGAATCATGGCCTTTCCTTCATGCGCCGATGCGTGAGCGCTTGCGCGCGCGTTTCGTCATTGCGAGGAACGTAGTGACGCTCGCCATGACGATCCCGTGTGATGCGGCCTGTTCCTAGATGGCTTTGCTGATGCGATCGACTTCGGCGAGTTCGTCGGCAGTCAGCATCCAGTCGGCGGCCGCGACGTTCTGTTCGACCTGCGCGACCTTGGTCGCGCCGCAGATCACGCTGGCGACGGTCGGCTGCTGCGCGAGCCAGCTGATCGCGAGTTCCAGCAGCGTGTGGCCGCGCTCGCGGCAGAACGCGTCGAGCGCCGCGACGATCTTCAGATTGCGCTCGGTCATGAAGTTGTTGCCGAGGTTCAGGAAATTGTCCTTCAGGCGACCTTGCGCATCCTGGCCTGAATACTTTCCGGTCAGCAGACCACTGGCGAGCGGGAAATACGGAATGAAGCCGGCGCCGTAATGCGCGAGCGCCGGGATCAGGTCCTTCTCGGCATCGCGGTTCAGCAGGCTGTATTCGCTCTGCGCGCAGATGAACGATTCGTAGCCGTGATGACGCGAGGTCCACAGCGCATCGACGACGCGCCAGGTTTCAAGATTCGAGCACGCGACGTAGCGCACCTTGCCGTCGCGCACCAGATCGTCGAGCGCACGCAGTGTTTCGTCGATCGGCGTGCCGTAATCCGGCCAGTGGATCATGTAGACGTCGAGCCAGTCGGTGCCGAGGCGGCGCAGGCTGCCTTCGATGGCGCGCATGACGTAGCCGCGCGAGCTGTCGCGAATGCGTGCGTTGTCGAGATCGACACCGAATTTGCTGAGCAGCACGATGTCCTTGCGGCGCGCGGCGAGCGCCTTGCCGAGCACGATTTCGGAATCGCCACCCGCCGTGCCGTAACGATCGGCGGTATCGAAGAAGTTCACGCCGAGATCGAGGGCCTTGGCGACGACCGCGTTCGATGCCTGCTGGTCGATGGTCCAGCCGAAGTTGTTGCAGCCGAGGCCGACGGTGGTGACACGCAGACCGCTGCGGCCGATTTGTCGCTTGTCCATGTTCAATTCCGCAAAAAATGAAAGAGTTCGTAACGCACGCCGGCGCCGGTCTGTGCGCCGAGCCCGAATACGAGGAGGTCGTTGAGCCACGCGTACGCGCCTGCTGGCGCTTCGATACCGCCGCTGATCTCGATGTGCGGCTTGCCGTCGCGCTGGCTGGCGCGACCCTGATAACGCAAATGCAGAGGCACGCCATCATCGGTTTCGAGCAGCAGACGCACGTCCAGCTGCGTGGTGCTCGCTGTACGCGTGACACTGTCGCCGCCCCAGCTCAGCACGTGCCCGCGCAGATGCGGCCCGTCGAAGCGGCCGCCACGGACGCCGAAGATGACGCGTTCGCCGAGCGGGGTGCCAGCAAGATTGCGCAGCCACTCGACTTCGACGTCGAGCGTCAGCAGGGGCGAGATTGCCGGTGCGGGCGAATTCGTCTGGCTCATGGCGTCAAGGATCGATGCTGACCAGCGCGCCGTTCTGCGCGGCCGAACGCCGGATCGCATCGAGCACCTGCATGCCGGCCAGTCCGTCGGCGAAGGTCGGCGCCTTGACCGGCGACGGATCGGGCGTTCCTTCGATGCGCGCGCGCATCGTTTCAAACAGGCGCGTGAAGGCGGCGAGACCGACATTCATCGCGCCGCCTTCTACGATCGGCAATTGCAGCGCGGGCGGCAGATCGAGCGTGCGTTCGCCGTCGCGATCGGCGAGCAACACGGCGTCGCCATTGATCGACAGCGTGCCCTGGGTGCCCGCCACGCGCGCGAAGCTGGCCGGCTTGCCCCAGGCGCCGGCCGTGTGCTGCAGCACGCCGTGCACACCACTTTCGAGTTCGAAGCGCAGCACGTAGGAATCCTCGGCGCCGCCTTCGCGCGCCGACACGGTCGGCAGCGAGGCACTCAGCGTCTTGAACTCGCCCAGCCAGTCGCGCACCTGATCGATGATGTGTGAGCCGTGCGCGCCGAGCCAGCCGCCGCCCCTGTCGGTGTCGAACCACCAGTCCGGCATTGGCGCCGCGGGATCGGCGAGCAGTGGCAGGTACGACCGCACGCTGACGAAACGCGGCGTGCCGATGCGGCCTTCGCGGATCGCCTGCGCAAGCAGGGCGCGATCCGGACCCCAGCGGAATTCGTGGCCAAGCAGATGGACGATGCCGGCGCGCTCGGCGGCGGCGAGCACGGTCTTCGCCTCGCCGATATCGAGCGTGAACGGTTTTTCGCACATCACGTGGCAGCCGCGCGCGATCGCGGTCAGCGCCAGCGCGGCATGCGTGTGCGGCGGCGTCACGATCGACACGACTCTGGCGCTGCTGCGCGTGATGGCATCATCGAGATCGGTGTAGCTGGCGACGATGCCGCTCTTCTCGGCACGACGCGCGGTACGCGCGGCGTCGGCGCCGACCAGGCCGACGACATCGAAACCGGCGGCGCGCAGCGCCGGTACATGCGTACGGCAGCCGAAGCCGGTGCCGACGACGAGGGCCGGAATGCGGGTCATCATGCGGATGTTCCTGACGATGGGGGTGTGGCTGCGGCAATGGCGCATTGCGCGGCGACATAACCCCAGGTGAATGACGGGCCGACGCTGCTGCCGGCGCCCGGATACGCGCGGCCCATCACCGAGGCGGTCGACACGCCGGTCGCATACAGACCGGCGATCACCGAGCCATCGGTGCGCAGCACGCGCGCGTGTTCGTCGGTGACGACGCCGCCATAGGTTCCGACGTCGCCGGGCACGACCGGCACCGCGTGGAACGGACCCTGCTCGATGCAGCCGAGTGTTTCGGATGGCTTGTTGAGCCAGTCGCCAAGCCAACGATCGTAAGCGCGTTCGCCACGATGGAAATCGTCGTCGCGATTCTGTCGAACGAAGCCGTTGAAGCGTTCGATGCTGGCCCGCAGCGTCGCCGGCTCGATGTTCAGCAGGCCGGCGAGTTCTTCGATGCTGCCGGCCTTCTTCAGATAGCCGCTGTCGTACCACGACTGCGGCTTCTTGCTGCCGGGCATCGTGCCGGCAAGCATGTACTTGGCCATGTACTGATTGTCGAAGATCGCCCAGCTCGGTACTGCCGGCACGGTCTTGTCGCGTTCGAGCATGGCCTTGCAATACGCCATGTACGAGCCGCCTTCGTTCATGTAGCGCACCCCGCTCTGGTCGACGAGGATGCAGTGCGGCGAAGCCGTCATCGACTGCACGCCGGGCTTGGCTTCGCTGTCTTCGGCACCCGGCGGATGGGTCTGCTGGTTGCCGACGCGCTCTTCCATCTGCGCGATCGCGGCGCCGTGCCGCATCATCTCCTCGATCATCTCGCCGGTATCGCCGGGTGCGGCCATCGTCCATTTCACCGACGTGCCCGGCGCGTAGCGATCACGCATCGCCTGATTGCGCGCGAAACCGCCAGCGTTGACGAGCACACCGAGGCCTGCGCCGATCCGCCACGGTTTGCCGTCCCGGGTCGTCAGCACGCCCTTGACGATTCCGTCTTCGACGATCAGTTCGGAGACCGGCGAGTCGGTACGGATCTGCACGCCGGCGCGCAGCGCCGCC